>CAUULA010000062.1:0-16307 GCA_963545855.1 uncultured Prevotella sp. | reverse complement strand
GACGTCGAGTCTCGTGGGCTCGGAGATGTGTATAAGAGACAGCATTTATAATATAAAAAAGATAAAATGGCATAGCAATATCAAAATTAATTCGTAACTTTGCATCTTGTAGAAAGAAAAGTTACTATCAAGGACATGAACATATTAGAATTGAGCGAACAGGAGATTGTTCGCAGACAAAGCCTGCAAGCCCTGCGCGACATGGGCATCAACCCCTATCCCGCGGCCGAGTTCCCCACCAATGCATTCAGCACTGATATCAAGGCCGGGTTCAAGGATGAGGACGAGCCCCGCGATGTGATCATTGCCGGACGGGTGATGACCAAGCGTATCATGGGAAAGGCCTCTTTCGCCGAGCTGCAGGACTCAAAGGGAAGAATTCAGGTATATGTGGCCCGCGACGAAATCTGCCCGGACGAGGACAAGACGCTATATAACACGGTATTCAAGAAACTGCTCGACATCGGCGACATCATCGGCGTGAGAGGCTTCGTGTTCCGCACGCAGACAGGCGAGGTATCGGTTCATGCCAAGGAAATCACCGTCCTGAGCAAGAGCCTGAAGCCGCTGCCCATCGTGAAGTATAAGGACGGGGTGGCCTACGACAAGTTCGACGACCCCGAGCTGCGTGCCCGCCAGAGGTATGTAGACCTCATCGTGAACGACGGCGTGAAGGAAACCTTCCAGAAACGGGCCGCCGTGCTGCGCACCATGCGCCGCTTCTTCGACGAGGCCGGCTACACCGAGGTGGAGACGCCGACCCTGCAGAGCATCGCCGGAGGAGCCAGCGCACGCCCGTTTATCACCCATTTCAACGCGCTCAACATAGACATGTACATGCGCATTGCCACCGAGCTCTATCTGAAACGCCTCATCGTGGGCGGCTTCGAGGGCGTCTACGAAATCGGAAAGAACTTCCGCAACGAGGGCATGGACAAGTTCCACAACCCCGAGTTCACCTGCATGGAGCTCTATGTGCAATATAAAGACTACAACTGGATGATGGGCTTCACCGAAAGACTGCTCGAAACCATCTGCCGCGAGGTAAACGGAACCACCGAGGTGAGGAACGGCGACACCGTCATCAGCTTCAAGGCTCCCTACCGCCGGCTGCCCATCCTCGAGGCCATCAAGGAGAAAACGGGCTTCGACCTCGGCGACAAGACCGAGGAGGAGATATACCGGATTGCCACCGAAGACCTGAAACTGGAGACCGTGGACGAGACCTTCGGCAAGGGCAAGCTCATCGACGAGATATTCGGAGAGTTCTGCGAGGGCACTTTCATCCAGCCCACCTTCATCATCGACTATCCCGTGGAGATGTCGCCGCTGACCAAGATGCACCGCTCCAAGGCCGGACTCACCGAGCGCTTCGAGCTGATGGTGAACGGAAAGGAACTCGCCAATGCCTATTCGGAGCTCAACGACCCGATCGATCAGGAGCAGCGCTTCATAGACCAGATGAAGCTCGCCGACAAGGGCGACGACGAGGCGATGGTCATAGACCAAGACTTCCTGCGCGCATTGCAGTACGGAATGCCTCCCACCTCGGGCATCGGCATCGGCATCGACCGGCTCACCATGCTTATGACAGGACAGCCTAACATACAGGAAGTGATGCTCTTCCCGCAGTTGAAACCAGAGAAGAAGATGCCGCAGAGCACCGTCGGCGAATGGGCGGAGCTCGGCGTGCCGGAAGACTGGGTGTATGTGCTCCGCAAGGCAGGGTTCAACCTCATCTCAGACATCAAGGACGAGAAGGCACAGGGGCTGCAACAGAAAATAGGAGAAATCAACAAGAAGTATAAGCTGGACTACGAGAAACCCGGCATAGACGAAATTCAATCGTGGATAGATAAGGCTCAGTAAATGTTCGGAGTTGGCAAGATAGCAATCATCGGCGGAGGTTCGTGGGCAACGGCCATAGCCAAGATTGTGGTAGACAAGACTCACCACATCGGGTGGTATATGCGCCGAGACGACCGTATAGAGGACTTCCGTCGCATGGGACACAATCCCGCCTACCTCACGAGCGTGCACTTCGATGTGAACGAGATCAATTTCTCGACAGACATCAACAAGATCGCGGAGGCCTACGACACGCTCGTGTTCGTAACGCCGTCGCCTTATCTGAAGAACCATCTTAAGAAACTCAAGACCCGCATCAAGGATAAGTTCATCATCACGGCCATCAAAGGCATCGTGCCCGACGAGAATCTTATCTGCTCGGAGTATTTCCACCAGGTGTACGACATCCCCTATGACAACCTGGCTTGCGTCGGCGGCCCTTCCCATGCGGAAGAAGTGGCCATGCAGCGGCTGAGCTATCTCACCGTGGGCTGCAAGGATCTGGAGAAGGCACAGGCATTCACCGAGGTGCTCTCGTCGGAGTTCATCAAGACGAAAGTGTCCGACGATGTCATCGGCATCGAGTATTCCTCGGTGCTGAAGAATGTATATGCCATTGCGGCGGGCATCTGCTCGGGACTCAAATACGGAGACAACTTCCAGGCAGTGCTGATTTCCAATGCCGTCCAGGAGATGAAACGCTTCCTCACGGCCGTGCATCCTATCGAGCGGAATGTCTATGACAGCGTCTATCTGGGCGACCTGCTCGTAACCTCCTACTCCAATTTCAGTCGCAATCGGACCTTCGGTACGATGATCGGAAAAGGCTACTCGGTGAAGAGCGCGCAGATAGAGATGGAGATGATTGCCGAGGGCTACTTCGGCACCAAGTGCATGAAGGAAATCAACCGACACATGCATGTCAACATGCCCATCCTCGACGCCGTCTACAATATTATCTACGAGCGCATCAATCCGCAGATTGAGATCAAGCTGTTGACCGACAGCTTCAGGTGAAAAGAACATAATAAAAAACATAAGAACAATGAAAAATATCTCATTAGACATCACGAAAGCTGCCCAGTTCCTGAACGCCGGGGCAGTAGAGGCTTACGAGCCGAAGGCCAGGGCCGCACGGGAAGCTCTGGAGAACGCCACTTGCGCAGGTAACGACTTCCTCGGATGGCTTCACCTGCCGTCGTCCCTCACTCCCGAGTTCATCGCCGAGGTGCAGGCCTGTGCCGACACCCTGCGCGCCAAGTGCGAAGTAATCGTCGTGGCCGGAATAGGCGGCTCCTATCTCGGAGCCCGTGCCGTGATCGACGCCTTGGGGAATGCCTTCGCATGGCTCGTCAACGACGACAGGAAGAATCCTAACATCCTGTTCGCCGGGAACAATATCGGAGAAGACTATCTGGCCGAGCTCACGACCTACCTGAAGGGCAAGAAGTTCGGCGTTATCAACATCTCCAAGTCGGGAACAACCACCGAAACGGCCCTTACCTTCCGTCTTTTGAAGAAACAGTGCGAGGCTCAACGGAGCAAGGAGGAAGCCCGGGAGGTCATCGTAGCCATCACCGACGCCAAGAAAGGCGCTGCCCGCACTTGCGCGGACAAGGAAGGCTACAAGAGCTTCGTCATCCCCGACAATGTGGGCGGACGCTTCTCGGTGCTCACGCCGGTAGGTCTGCTGCCGATAGCATGCGCCGGCTTCGACATCCGGAGCCTCGTAGAGGGTGCCCGCGACATGGAAAAAGCTACCTCACCGGATGTTCCCTTTGCGGAGAACATCGCCGCGCAGTATGCCGCCGTGCGGCAGGCGTTGTACACCCAAGCAGGCAAAAAGATAGAAATCATCGCCAACTTCCAGCCGAAACTGCACTATATCGCCGAATGGTGGAAGCAGCTCTACGGCGAAAGCGAGGGCAAAGACCACAAGGGAATCTTCCCCGCGGCCTGCGACTTCACCACCGACCTGCACTCCATGGGGCAGTGGATTCAGGAGGGCGAGCGGTCTATCTTCGAGACGGTCATCTCCGTGGAGACTCCGAACAGCCGTCTCGACTTCCCCTTCGATGAAGAAAACCTCGACGGACTGAACTTCCTCGCCGGCAAGCGCGTCGACGAAGTGAACAAGATGGCAGAGCTCGGCACCCGCCTGGCGCATGTGGACGGCGGAGTTCCCAACATCCGCATCAGCCTCCCGAAGCTGGATGAATACCACATCGGACAGCTCATTTACTTCTTCGAAATTGCCTGTGGCATCAGCGGTTTGATGGAGGAAGTCAACCCATTCAATCAACCGGGCGTAGAGGCTTACAAGAAGAACATGTTCGCCCTGCTTGACAAACCTGGCTACGAGGCCGAGAGCAAGGCCGTCAAGGAGCGTCTCGCCAGCGAGAAATGATGTTTCAGGGAGAAATTCAGAAATATCTCACAGACCACGACTTTGGGACTTTTGCTCCCAAGGTCGTACTCTTTGATATGGACGGCGTGCTCTACGACTCCATGCCCAGCCATGCCCGAGCCTGGCAGGAGGCCATGGCGGAGTTCGGCATCCACTTCACGGAGGAAGACTCCTATGCCACGGAAGGCATGCGAGGCGTCGACACCATCCGCATCTATGCCCGCAAGCAGCTCGGCAAAGAGCTCTCGGAAGCCGAGGCGCAACGGATGTACGATGAGAAGGCACGCCTCTTCCACCTGATGCCGCCGACGCAGATCTTCGACGGGGTCATCGACCTCATGCGACAGATCAAGGCCAACGGACTGCAGATAGGGATTGTTACGGGAAGCGGACAGAGGCCTCTCATCGAGCGACTTGTCCACGACTTCCGCGACTTCGTGGAACCCACGCACATCGTAACGGCGTATGACATCGAGCACGGAAAGCCCGCCCCCGACCCTTATCTGAAAGGACTGGAACTGGCAGGAGACCTGAAACCATGGGAGGGAATCGTGGTGGAGAACGCCCCGATGGGCGTGCGTGCCGGCGTGGCAGCCGACATCTTCACCGTGGCCATCAACAGCGGTCCTCTCTCCGACTCGGCTTTGGCCCGTGAGGGAGCCGACATCATCTTCCCGAGCATTCGCGAATTCAGCAACCGCTGGAAAGATTTCCCGAAATAACAAACAGTTTATGAAATACTTTATCATCGAGAACAATCAGCAGGCAGGTCCTTTCTCCATCTATGAACTGAAGGACAAGGGCCTTGCTTCCGACACCCTCGTATGGGCGGAAGGCATGAAAGACTGGACTCCTGCCTGGCAGGTAGACGAGCTGAAAAACTCCCTCTATGACACCACAGGCGGCTCCACGCCCCCACCCGTACCGCCGACAACTGCGCAACCCGCTGCGGACAGCGCACCGCAAGACGACCGGGAGGAAGAACAGGAGCCGGCAAGACGGCACACACGACTCATCATCGGCGCCCTCGCCGCCGTGCTTCTGCTCGCCCTGATCCTCACCAATCCAGACAAGGAAGACCACAAGAGGGTTATCCTGGACCGGATTTCGGCCGCAGTCGAAAACGAGGATAGCGACGAAAACCCTGTCTCCCAAGGATTCGAGATGTTACAAAAGATGCTTGTAAGGGGAATATCCGCTCCTATACTCGACACCATGATGGAGTATCACAACTATGTTCTTTTTTCCACCACAACGATTCGCTGGGGCAAAAAAGACTACAAGTCGTCTTACGGAATCTTAGGTCATATCTTCACCGTAGACAAAGACGACATCACGAAAATCCTTGACAAGGAACGGAAAGACCCGCAAGACGAGGACGGGGATGAAGACACGGGCGACCCCGACGACACCCATGTGCAGAACTCCACCCGCAAGACGACACCCCCGACGGCCGCCAATCGGGCGACAACTCGCCTGACGCACGGCTCATAAACGGCGTCGGCAATCCGGCGAAAGACAAGGTGAAGGAGCAGACCGACAGCACTACGGGCAAGGGATTGGGCAAGGGTATTGACGGAATCGTCGACTTCATCGAAGACAATAAGGATTGAACGCCGACGGCTTATCCAAGGAATTTATAAGCTAAAAAAACTTAACGGATAAGCCCGCGTTCCCATTTATTGCCTATCTTTGCGGCAAAACCGATCAGAATGCTTAGGCCTCTAACTCTCAGCCTGTTGCTTCTCGTTGTTCAGGGCGCGGTCGCCCAACGAAAGATTACTGTCTACGACCTCGACTCGAAGCGGCCGCTGCGGTCGGTAAAGGTATGGACCAACACGAACTACAGCGACACCACCGACTATCTGGGACATTGCCTGATACCCGAGAAGTTCGACACCCTCGTCGTGAGCAAGCCCGGCTACATGCCCTCGCGCATACCTTATTATATGGTGGGGGACACCATTCCCCTGCTTTCCGACTATAACCGCCTCGACGAAGTGGTGGTTTACGGCGAGGATAAGTCGAAGAAACTGAACGAGAACATCAAGGGCTGGACCTATCAGGACCCCGTCGAATACGCCTTGCAGCATCCCGTGTACGGCTTCAGCTTCCTCGGACTGGCCGTCCTGCTTGTACAAAAAGCGAGCAAACTGTTTCCCCACAAGCACAAGAAAGCTCCCGAAGTCATCACCGAAGACCCCATCCTGAAGGCCTACCGGGAAACGCAGGAAGACTTGAAGGCCAAGGCCCGGAAGTAGTCCGGCCGAAAAAAGTTTCCCTATTCTTATTCTCTATAAGGCAATCTCGCCGCTCCCGAAACAGCGATGATGGGTCTCGTCGTACACCACGCAGAACTGTCCGGGAGCCACTCCGTGGATTTTCTCGTCGGAATGAACGATGTAGGCCCCGTTGCCCAACGGCTCGATGGTGGCCGGATGGTATTCCGGCGTATGCCGGATCTTGAAGGTTATGCGCGGCGCGTCTACCTCCGTGGTCAGGAAATGGAAGTCGTGAATCTTGAAGTCTGCCTTGTAAGCCGTCGCCGGATCATACCCGTGGCTCACATAAAGGATATTTTTTTCTACATCTTTCCTCACTACAAACCATGGTCCTCCTCCCATTCCGAGCCCCTTGCGCTGGCCGATGGTGTGGAACCAGAGCCCCTTGTGCTCCCCGATCCGGTTGCCCGTCTCGAGCTCGACGATATCGCCGGGCTGCTCTCCGAGATAGCGGCGGATGTATTCATTATAGTCTATCTGCCCCAGAAAGCAGATGCCCTGCGAGTCCTTACGCCTCGCGTTCACCAAGTGCTCTCGCTCGGCGATGGCCCGCACCTCGTCTTTCATGTAGTGGCCGATGGGAAACAGAGCCTTGCGGAGCTGCCAGTCGTAGATCTGGGCGAGGAAATCGGTCTGGTCTTTCACGGGGTCGGGGCTCGTCGTGAGCCACTTCCTGCCGCCTATCCATTCGGTCTGCGCATAGTGTCCCGTGGCTATCAGGTCGTAGTCATGCCCCCTTTTCTCGTCGAAAGCGCCGAACTTGATCAGTCGGTTGCACATCACATCGGGGTTCGGAGTGAAGCCTGCCCGCACCTTCTCCATGGTGTATCGCGTTACCTGCGACCAGTATTCCCCGTGGCAGTCGACCACCTCCAGCCGACAGCCATACCTTGCCGCCACGGCCGTGGACATCTCCAGGTCCTCCTCCGAGCTACAGTCCCACTCTTCTTTCTCCTCCGGCCCTATCTTGATATAGAAACAATCGGGATGCAGCCCGAGCCTCGCGAGCTCGTACACCACCACCGAACTGTCTACTCCACCCGACAGCAACACGGCGATTCGCTTGTCTTTTACCTCCTCAAGGATCATGCCGCAAAGTTACGAAAAATTCTCAAAACTCCGGCGAAAACCTGTAAAAGTTGCATGGAAAACAGCCGGCACAGAAAGTCGCGACACAAGGCAGAGACGCAAAAGCCGCCCCCCGACGAGCCTCTATGCCACCCCCGGAGATTCCCCAAACCAATACTGTTCAGTCTTCAAACTGACACAGGACTGTCTCCAAATGACCAGGCATCCGCCTCTCAGCTGTCAGGAGTCTGACAATATCGGCGATTTCGTCTGACGATATCGGCGATTTCGTGCGACAATCTCGCCGATATTGCCGGGCTGTTTGCGGCTGCCGGTTTTATACAAGGTATACTCCCGCATGAGGAGAGACCGCATGTTAAATTCAGTTAAATAATTGACAAGGATATTGTTCGTTTCAAAAACGAATGCTATATTTGCGATATCAAAATGATATCAACAACCCAAAAGCATTAAATACCTGAATTATGACAAACCAAAAGTTTACTTTCAAAGGCAAGACCTTCAGCGGATTCACGATATTGTTCCTGATGATTGCCGCCTTAGTACTGAGCATCGTGCTCTTCGTCTACAACTGCGAATGCCTGAATCCGGGCATGATCGTCATGACCGTGGTCAGTGTCGTGCTCTTCGTCTGCGACCTGGTGGCGCTCGGAGGGTTCATGATGCTGGAGCCCAACGAGGCCCGCGTGATGATGTTCTTCGGCAAATACCGGGGCACCTTCACGCAGACGGGCTTCTTCTGGGTAAACCCGTTCATCACCACCAAGAAGCTTTCGCTGCGCGCCCGCAACCTCGACGCACAGCCCATCAAGGTAAACGACAAGATCGGCAACCCCGTGATGATAGGTCAGGTGATGGTGTGGCGACTCAAGGACACCTATAAAGCCACCTTCGACATCGACGCCCAGCAGACCCAGAGCTCGAGTCTGGGGCAGGCATCGGGGGCTCTGATGCGCTTCTATGAGAACTTCGTGAAGATTCAGGGCGACGCTGCCCTGCGCAAGGTGGCCGGCCTCTACGCCTACGATGACGAAGACGGCAAGGCCTCGGAAACCACTCTCCGCGGGGGCGGAGACAAGCTCAACGAGGTGCTGGAGCAAGAACTGAAAGAACGGCTCGACCTCGCCGGCATCGAAGTCATCGAGGCCCGCATCAACTATCTGGCCTATGCGCCGGAGATCGCGGCCGTCATGCTGCGCCGCCAGCAGGCCTCCGCCATCATCACGGCACGGGAGAAAATCGTGGAGGGAGCCGTCTCCATGGTCAAGATGGCCATCGACAAGCTGGCCGAAGAGCAGGTGATAGAGCTCGACGACGACAAGAAGGCCGCCATGGTGAGCAACCTGATGGTGGTGCTCTGCGGTGATGACACAGTCCAGCCCGTGGTGAACACCGGCACGCTGAACATGTAGTCAAGACATAAGAATCGGCTCCCTTGCCCACTCGGGGAAGGGGGCATGCTCCTCAGACATGGCAAAGAAAGAAACCAAGAACAAGAGCTTCATCCTCCGCATAGACTCCGCGACGATGGACGCAATAGAGAAATGGGCCGCCGACGAGTTCCGCAGCACCAACGGACAGTTGCAGTGGATCATCTCGGAGGCCCTGCGCAAGAGCCGCAGACTGCCTAAGCAGAGGAATGGGAAGCCTGACGGAGAGGAAACACCAACGACAGATTGATCAACAGACTATGGAAGAATTCAGAGTTTACAGGACGCCCGAAGGCACCGCCTTTGAGATCGCGACGGGGCTCATCGTCCTCGCCGCCATCGTCTTCTGCTGTATTTTCTATGCCCGGCAGGGCGTATTCTCCTCCGACATGCCGAAGATTATCATCCTATCTGCCGTTGCCGGAGTGTTGCTCGGCTGTGCCTATCGCCCCAATTCATCGTGGGTGAACCTGCCCAAGGCCATGAAAACGGAGGCGCAAGCCTATAAAAGCGCGAGGCTGCTGCGGATACTGGCCGTGGAATTAGCCCTCTTAAGTCTGGCCTACAGCCTCCTCCTGAACGGGTTTCTCCATCCTGCCGCGACGGTGGAAAGCATCATCGATGCCCTTGCCCCCATCCTCATCGTGTCCACCTTGCTCGTTTCTATCATCTTCGCAAGGAAGTCCTGAGGAACGGGAATTCACGGCTTGCCATCCAAAGAAGCGCCGCCGTCGCTCTCCGCAGCCGCCGTGGCATTTCCTTTCTCCTTGCCTCCCCTCCTTGATATGACCAAGGTAACACCGCCCAGGATGAGCAGGATGCCGCAAGCCAGCCGCACGGAAAACGACTCATGGAAGACGAACACTCCGATGATGACGGCCGTTACCGGCTCCAAGGCACCCATGATAGCCGACGGCGTGCTGCCGATCAGATGGATGCCGACGGTCATGAAGAAGAGCGAGAACACCGTCGGGACCAGTCCGAGCTGAAAGGCGCAGAGCCATTGGGCCGGAGTCTGCAGCAACTGGAGCGTGTCGCCGGAAAGCCAGATATAGGCGACTACCGACAGAAGACAGAACACGATGACCCAGAAAGTGAACTTCAGGGGCGACAGGTCGTTATCCCACTGATTGACCGACACGATATAATTCGCATACGAAAGCGACGAGGCCATCACCAACGCGAAGCCCGCCGTGCTCAGCCTGACGGTTCCGTCTCCCCTGTAAAGCAGCGCAACGCCCGCCACGGCCAAAAGAATTGCCGCCGTGGTAGTCCATGTTACGCGCTCGTGGAAGAACATTGTCATCAGCACGGCGGTCATGATCGGATAGACGAAGAGAAGCGTCGACGCCACTCCGGCCTCCATATAGTGGAAGCTGAGGTAAAGAGTTATCGACGAGGTGGCGAAGACTGCCCCGAGGAAGGAGAACCTCACGGCATGTCCCGGTTTGATGGAGAAGCACTCTCCGCGGGCCAGCATGATCACCGCGAACACCGCCAAGGCAATGGCGTAACGATAGAAAAGCACCGAGCCGGAGTGGATTCCGCCGGCATACAGCGGCAGGGCACCCAGCGGATTGGTGCCATAGCACACGGCAGCCGCAACGGCAGCCGCGAATCCTTTTACCTGATTGGTCATCTGGACACAAGTTTCTTTTTTCAGGATGCAAAGTTACAAAAATACCGAGACATGCAAATACAACATCCCGATATTTTTAGTATCTTTGCGACAAACCATAAAACTTCAGGCAATGGAACAACTCAAGAACGACGAACTATCACTTCTGATCGCGGAGCATGGGGCAGAACTCCAGAGCATCAGCGACAAGAACGGCAGGGAATACTTGTGGCAAGCCGACCCGAAATACTGGGGAAAGCACTCCCCGATGCTGTTTCCCATCGTGTGCGGACTATGGAACGACACCTATCGCGTGGACGGAAAGGAATACAGAATGCGTCGCCACGGATTCGGGCAGACCATGGACTATAAGGTAATCAGCAAGAGCCCGTCGCACATAACGCTTGCCCTTACCGACTCGGAAGCGACTCTCAGAGACTATCCCTACCACTTCAACCTCGCCGTGAGCTATCGGCTGGAGGGCAATCAGATACAAGTGGTCTGGCATGTGGAGAACACCGACGACAAGGAAATCTACTTCCAAATCGGCGCACATCCGGCTTTCAAGGTGCCGGACATGAAGGACGGCGAGCCCCTGCACGGCTATTTGAGGTTCGACAACACGCAGCCCCGGCGCATCTACGGCAACACCAACGGCTGTATTACCCTGCAACACCATCCCGTCAAGATGGACGGACAGGTGTGGGAGTTCACCATGAAAGACTTCGACGACGACGCGCTTATCTTCGACGAGTCGCAGATACACGAGGTGGAACTGCTCGACAAGAACAGGAAGCGCGTCCTGCGGCTCAACTTCAAGGCACCCGCCCTCGGCATCTGGAGCCCTACCGGCAAGAATGCTCCTTTCATCTGCATCGAGCCGTGGTATGGAATCCACGATCTGGCAGGGTTTGAAGGGGAGTTCAAGGATAAGTATCTCGTCAACAAGCTGCTGCCCGGAGCAAACTTCATGAGCCGCTATACCATTACCATCGGATAAGTCGCGGAGCAGGAATACAGGCTGTTCAGACTATTTCTGCCAGTCTTCCCAACGATAATCCCTGACGATGCCGTCGCCGACCGACTGTATCGAGGCGAGCCGTCCGTCGTCGCCAAAGACGGAACGGTATAGGTCGAAATGACCGTCTGGATAGCTTATCCGGTAAGGAACACCCACCGGAAACTCTCCGAAATAACCTTTCTGCAGAAACGGCAGCAGCCACCACTTGCCCCAGTAATGGGCAAACAGCTCGGCCATGACGGTCTGCGACACCGGCTTTGCCTCGTCATAGTCCACCTTCCGCTCAATCATCAGGCGGCCGTCGGGCGACTTCAGCCGGACGGCCGTCAGCCTTGCGCCCTCCCAGACATAGTCCGTCTGTCCGGCCTTGACAAGATGCCGGGCAGCGTCATATGCAAAACGGGTCATGGTGCCATGGCCGAGAGGCTTTCCGGCGACAATCAGTCCCCCGCGGAGGAGATATTCGCACCGCCCCGACCGACCCTCCCGAGTGATGAAGGAACTGTCGGTATAGGTGAATCGCAGATGCTCGTCGGGGAATCCCCGCTGGCTGTAGACGGCATGGACAGGCCTCCCCGCCGTGTCGCAGTAAAACTTCTGCGAGCATATTTCCTGCCCGAACAGGGAGGCGAAGAAACCCGAAGGTCTCTCCCTGACGGTGAGAAAAGGCAGCAATCCCCGCGTGCTCATCGAGTCCGGACGACCAAGGGAATCCGTATAGGCTGGATATTGTGCCGTGTCCGGATTTCCCCCGGTCGGCAATTCTCCTTTTTTACAGGAACAAAACACCAACGAGCAAAAGACCGTGAGCCAGAAAACACTTCGCCACATCTAAAAAGCCTCCCGATATTTGTTCTCGTCCTTATCCTGCAACATGCTCAGATAAGACTGGTAGCGGGAAGCTGCAATCTCGTGATTTTCCACTGCCCGGAGGACGGCGCACCCCGGCTCGTGGGTATGGGAACAGTTGGAGAAGCGGCAATCCTTGGAGAAACGGAAGATTTCCCTGAAGTAGCTGGTGATCTCCCCGGGCTCCATGTCGAAGGTGCCAAAGCCCTTGATACCCGGCGTATCTATCACATAGCCGCCCCCGGACACATCCAGCATCTCGCTGAAGGTGGTGGTGTGCATGCCCATATCGTGCGCGCCGGAGATCTCCCGGGTCTTCAGTTGCGCCCCGGGAATGAGGAGGTTGATCAGCGTAGACTTCCCTACGCCGCTATTGCCGCTGAGAACGCTGATCCGGTCGGTCAGCAGCGCCTTTACCTCCGGTATCCCCGTGCCCAGCTTGGCAGACACCTGAAGGCACCGATAGCCCACCGTTTCATAGAGCCCGACCATCATTTCCTGATAGCGGAGCTCGTCGGCATCGAGCAGATCGGTCTTGTTGAAGAGCAGGATCACCGGCACGCTATAGGCCTCGGCAGAAGCTAAAAAGCGGTCGATGAAGGTTGTCGAGGTCTGCGGATGGCTCACCGTAACCACCAGCAGGGCCTGGTCTACATTCGCCGCGATGATGTGGCTCTGCTTCGAGAGGTTCTGCGACTTGCGTATGATGTAGTTGCGGCGGTCGGCAATGGCCGTGATAAACGCCGTCCCCTCTTGGTTTTCTTCGATCTCCACATGGTCGCCCACCGCCACGGGATTGGTAGAACGGATGCCTTTCAGGCGGAAACTACCCTTGATCTTGGACTCGACAATCCGCCCGCCGTCGGTCTTGACGGTGTACCAACTTCCCGTATTCTTGATTACCAGACCCTTCATAGACGCAATATTCCCCAGCTCTGCCCCTACGGGAGCAAGGCTGGGGAGCGATGGCTTATACCGTCATGATTTCCTTCTGCTTGGCCTCGAGAAGCGCGTCGATCTTCTTGATGAACTTGTCGTGCTGCTTCTGCAGGTCGTTCTCGGCATCTTTCTCCAAGTCTTCAGACAGGCCGTCCTTGATGGCTTTCTTCAGTTTATCCTTGATCTCGCCGCGCACATTGCGCACTTCCACCTTGGTCTTCTCGCCAATCTTATTGCATTGCTTCACCAGTTCCTGCCGACGCTCTCCCGTAGGCTGCGGCAGCGTGAGGCGAATCACTTCCCCGTTGTTCTCCGGAGTGATGCCCAGGTCGCTGTCCAGGATACCCTTCTCAATGTCGCGGATGGCCTTCTTGTCCCACGGGCGGATGGCAATGGTGCGGGCATCGGGCACCGACACCGTGGCAACTTGATTCAACGGAACCATCGAGCCATAAGAGTTTACCTTCACGCTGTCGAGGAGCGCCACATTGGCCCGCCCCGCACGGATGTGGGTCAACGACTCTTCCAGATACATCGCCGCCATTTCCATGCGGTCTTCAGCCTCTTTCAATGTTGCTTTTACATCTATCATATTCTCGTAAAATTTGTTTATTCCTGGCCTACAAATTTAGATATTATTTCTCAAAACTCCAACTCCGCGGATAGAATTTTTGAAATATTCTCAAGATAGAGCCTGTCTACCTCGTCGAAGGCAGCCAGCTCGCGGCTGTCTACATCTATCTCCGCCACCACCTCGCCACCGTCGTTACGAATCGGGACGACGATCTCCGAGCGGCTCTCCGATGAGCAGGCGATGTGGCCCGGGAAGCATTCCACATCGGGGACGACGACGGTTGAATTCAGCACCCACGCCGTGCCGCAGACGCCCTTGCCCTTGCGGATGGTCATACAAGCCACGGGGCCTTGGAAGGGACCCAGCTGCAACTCGCCGCCGCGCACGAGATAGAACCCCACCCACCAATAAACATCGGGGAAGGCGGCGCGCATTGCCGCCGACACATTCGACAGGGCACCCGTCAGGTTGTTCTCGCCGGCCACCAGGCTCTTCACCTGGGCGCAGAGCAGCCGGTATCTTTCTTCCTTCGTCTCCATACTGCAGGCAAAAATAAGAAAAACTATTGAAAGGGCAAAAGGAATGCCCGATTTTCTATGCGGGCCGTCCCCTTTTCATCCGGAAACGGAGGGCGGGATTGCGGGGAGCCGTCTCCGGTCTGACGAAATCGGCGAGATTGTCTGACAAAATCGGCGAAATCGTGCGACGGAATCGCCGATTTCGTCAACCGGCCGACAGCCTTCAGATTTTCAGGAAGCATATCGCCCGGAAGAGACGAGCCGCCGACACTATTGCTGACACAAGGAATCGGGCCTGATACTGGCATCCGAAGCCTCGACCACCCGCCCCCGTGCGTCGGTGCGGACATGGATATAGGCCGAGCCCATACAGCCCCTCGACCTGACAATCTCATACCGGGAATCGGGCAGCAGGGTGATGCGCCGCGTGCGGCGGATACGGTCTTCCAGCAGGGAAGCCTTCTGTCCGAACACGCCCATGCACTTCACCGTATATCCGGCAGGGATGGAATCCAGGCGGAGCGAGGGATGAGAGGCATGAGAATCGTCTTTTCTCTTGATGAGATAGCTGTCTTCCAGGGAGTCGCAGTTGGATATATACAGGCCCAGTCCCACGGCATCCCATCCGCTGCGGCTGACAAAGGCCTGTTGCTCGAGGTCGTATTCGAACCTGCCGGAATCAATACAGGCCTTGTAAAAGAGCTCCACAAGCAGAGCGAGCAGCAGCAAGGCCATCACGAGCAGGATGATTTTCTTCCGTTTCATGGCGCCAGTCGTTTAAGCTCGGCGTCGACGATGTTCGTGAGATCAATGAACTCCGCCACGGAGAGTTGCTCCGGGCGGCGCGTCATCCCGTCCTGCTGATAGAATTCGGGAGAGGCCGAAGTACCCGCGAAAAGCTGCCGCAGCGACACGCGGAGCATCTTGCGGCGCTGGTTGAACACCGCCTTCACCACCCGCTTGAAGAGCTTCTCGTCGCAGCCGAGGTCGCTGACGCCGTTGCGTGTCATGCGGATGACGGCGCTCTTCACCTTCGGCGGCGGATTGAAGACACCCTCGTCGACAGTGAAGAGGTATTCCACATCATACCATGCCTGCATCATCACGGAGAGGATGCCGTAGTCTCTGTTGCCCGGCGCGGAGGCCATGCGCAGGGCCACCTCACGCTGAATCATGCCCGTGCAGCAGGGAATGAGGTCCTTGAAGTCGAGCATTTTGAAGAATATCTGCGAGCTGATGTCGTAAGGATAGTTGCCCGTGAGCACGAAGGGGCGCCCGTCGAACACCTCCGCCAGGTTCATCCGCAGGAAGTCCTCGCCGATGACACGGTCGCGAAGGGTCGGGAAATGCTCGTGCAGATAACGAACGCTTTCGGCGTCAATCTCCACTGCCTTCACCTCTCGGGGCTTCTTTACGAGATACTGGGTGAGGACTCCCATGCCCGGGCCGATCTCCAGCACGGGAATGCCGGGGCATGTGTCGACGGTGTCGGCAATGCGCCGGGCTATGTCCAGATCGGTCAGGAAGTGCTGGCCGAGGTTCTTCTTTGGCTTTACAGGCTTCATATTCGCTGCGATTGATGCCGCAAAGATACGCATAATAATCGGAAAAAAGAAAGTGGCGAGTTGACAAAATCAACTCGCCACGCTATTTAAAATTTAAATCTTTTCTTAATTACGATGAGATCTGTCTCTTATACACATCTGACGCTGCCGACGACTAGTCGAGTGTA
>CAUULA010000061.1:0-16370 GCA_963545855.1 uncultured Prevotella sp. | reverse complement strand
GATGACGTCGAGTCTCGTGGGCTCGGAGATGTGTATAAGAGACAGCTTTTTCTCCTTGCCCCGCCGGGGGTGGCTATACTTTCATTTACTATATCTTCTTTATGCCGGTAACCGGCAGGCCTTTTCACAGAGACAAAGATAGGAATTTATCTTGCGGGAGACTTGCAAAATACGGACAATATTTTGTAATCAGTTGCCAATCTGTTCTCGGGGTTTTGTAATATTCGGCCATAAAAACAAGGAAAACGGCTGATATTCAGGATGTTGATAGATCAAAACAGTTTGGCGAGGGAAAACTCCCGAACATGGAGTTTTGAATGTTTTTCGTGTTTTTTTAAGGAAAAGAGACGCCATGTTTAAATTATTTTCTTACCTTTGTAATCATCAATCGTTTGGAGAGGTAATATATATAACCCATTTTAAGCCTATATTGATTTAGGAAAGAATTTATGGATATACGAATAAGGCGCCCTGGCCTGCTATGCGGCCTGCTTTGCATGTTCTTCGCGTTTTGTGTCGTAGGGTGTACCGATAGCAGGGACATTGAGGGCCCGTCGGAGTCGGAGCGCATCGTGGCCGACAGCATTGTCATGGCCTGCAACGACACCGTGCGTCTGCAGGAAATGCTCAGGGAATATCAGGAAGAGGAAAACCTTCTCTATCAGGGAGCCGCCCTGCGAAAGTTGGGAAAACTGTATCGTGAGGCGGGCAATTTCACTCGTTCCATCTACTATCACAATCGTGAGCTGCAGCTGGCGGAGAAGACCAGGGACACGATAGGGATTGTCCTTGCCCTGAACAACATCGGCACCAACTTCCGGCGCATGGGTATCCTCGACGAGGCCTCTTCCTATCACCTCAAGGCTCTCCGCCTGTCGATGAGCTACAGCGGCCAAGCCTCGCCGGCCATGCGCAAGTATCGCGTGGTTTCACTCAACGGACTGGGCAATGTGTATCTCACGACGGGCAACCTGGAGTCGGCCGACAGCGTGTTCCGCCTCTCCCTGGAGGGTGAGAAGATGCTCGGGAGCGTCCTGGGGCAGGCCATCAACTATGCCAATCTCGGCTCTGTCAAGGAGGCGAGGGGGCAGGTGGACTCGGCATGGTTCTACTACCGCAAGTCGTTGGAGTACAACACGCAGGCCGGCTCGAAGATGGGGATCTCGCTCAACCACAACTCCTTCGGACAACTTTATGAGAAAGAAATGGAGTCGGACAAGGCTATCCGGGAGTACAGGCAATCGTATGCCATCATGAAAGACGAGCCGGACAAGTGGCATTGGCTGGAGCCGTGCATTGCTCTCGGGCGTGTTTATCTGCGCAAAGGCGATCTTGCCTTGGCCAGCCATTATCTGACCGCGGCTGCCAGCGTAGCCGAGCAGATTCGTTCTAACGAACACCTGCAGGCCGTGCATGAGCTTTACAGCAAGCTGTATGTCGGTCAGGGCAACTATAAGAAGGCTTTCGAGGAGCAGCGTCTTTCCCATTTATATAAAGACAGCGTGGTGAATGTGGCCAACCTGAATCGCATCCAGAACCTCCGCATCGGCTTTGAGCGGAGCAGGAAGCAACAGGAAATCAAGCTGGCCACGGCCTCCATCAAGGCTCGGAGTAAGGTCAAGGACCTTTTCTTGGGGGGATTTGTCATCATTCTCGTGCTCCTGGTGGCCGTCATCCTGCAGCAGTGGTATCTCTTGAAGGTGCGTCGCCAGAAGACGAAGTTAGTGAGACATTTAATAGAAATCCGTGAGCAATTCTTCACAAACATAACCCATGAGTTCCAAACGCCGCTCACCGTGATTCTCGGCGAGGGCGAGCAGATGGTCGAGGCACGGACAGCCGACCTTGGCGCAATGCGCAAGGCCGGAAAAACGATCGTGCGGCAAGGCCGCTCGCTGCTGACGCTGGTCAACCAGCTGCTTGACATCACTAAGGTGAAGTCAGAGATCGGGGAGGCCGATTGGCATACGGGCAACGCCGTGCCATACCTCCACATGATTATAGAGGAGAACCTCCAGATTGCCCGGGCCAAGAACATATCGCTGCTCTTCCTGCCGAACGAGAACGAGGTGAAGATGGATATCGTGCCCGATTATCTGCAAAAGATCATGCGCAACCTGATTTCCAATGCCGTGAATTATACCGGTTCGAGGGGCACCATCATCATTTCGTGCAAGAAACTGGGATCTGACTTCCAGATTACGGTGGCCGACAATGGCGGCGGTATGACGGAGGAGGTGAGGAAACACCTGTTCGAGCCGTTCTACGAGGGCGATACCGAGAGAGAGTATATCGGCACGGGCGTGGGGCTCTCGCTGGTCTACCAGCTCGTGAAGGCTCTGAAGGGAAGTATCAATGTGGATAGCGAGCCCGGCAGGGGCACGACTTTCACCATACTTTTTCCTCGTAAGTACGGTGAGGGCGACTGGAAGCCGCTGGAAGGAGGAACGCCCGTGGTAAAGTCGGCATTAACCGTAGGGATGGAGGAGCCGGATCTTCCCGAAGTCGGGGAACAGGCAGGTAGCTTGCCGACACAGATTCTTGTCGTGGAAGACAATGTCGATGTGGCGCACTATATAGGAGAGTTGATTCCCAAGGAATATGGCGTGGCCTACGCCGCCAATGGCGAGGAGGGACTGCAGAAAGCCGCCGACCTGCTGCCCGATCTCATTCTCACCGACCTGATGATGCCGGGTATCGACGGGCTCGAACTGTGCCGCCGCATCCGTTCCAATGAGGCCATGAACACCATCCCTATCATTATCATCACGGCAAAGACCTCCCAGAGCGATCTGGAGGAGGGCCTGAAAGCGGGGGCGAACGCCTATATCTTCAAGCCGTTCAGCGCCAACGAGCTGCGTCTGCGCATCAACGGGTTGCTCAACGAGCGGCGCATGCTGCAGGAAAAGTTCATCCTTTCCTCCCATGAACTGAGCGAAGTGAAGTCCGATATCTCGAAAGGAGATGTCGAATTTATATCCCGTTTCACGAATATAATCTATGACCAGATGCGCAACAACGAGATCAACCAGGAGGAACTGGCGCAGAAACTCTTCATGAGCCAGCGCACCCTGCGGCGCAAGATAGTAGACCTGACGGGCAAGACGCTGAACAATTATATCATGAAGATCCGCATAGACTATGCACAGCAGCAGCTCAAGCGTCGCCCGGAACTCTCCATCAACGAGATAGCCATGTGCTGCGGCTTCACCGACCAGGCTTATTTCAGCCGCATGTTCAAGCAGAGCGTGGGCATCACGCCCAATCAATATCGCAAGAATGTGTAGCCCTATGCCCCCTTGTCTAACTCAGGAATCCCAGCAGGGCGCCGGCCGCTACGGCCGATCCGATGACTCCTGCCACATTCGGTCCCATGGCATGCATGAGCAGGAAGTTGTGGCGGTCGTACTGCAGGCCGAGGTTATTGGAGATTCGCGCTGCCATCGGCACGGCACTCACGCCGGCGTTTCCGATCAGCGGGTTCATCTTCTTGCCCTTGGCGAGGAACAGATTCATGAACTTCACGAAGAGCACGCCGCTGCAAGTGGCGATGATGAAGGCCAGGGCTCCCAGCAGGAAGATCTTGATGGTGTCGAGGGTAAGGAACTCGGAGGCCTGTGTGGAGCAGCCCACGGTGAGCCCCAGCAGGATGACGACGATGTCGTTGAGGGCGGAACCGGCCGTCTTGGCCAGTCGCGTGGTCTTCCCGCTTTCCTTCAGCAGGTTGCCTAAGAAGAGCATGCCGAGCAGCGGCAGGCCGGAAGGCACGATGAAGGTGGTGAGCAGCAGGCCGGCGATGGGGAAGATAATTCTTTCGGTCTGGCTCACCGCCCGCGACGGTTTCATCTTGATCACGCGTTCTTTCCTTGTGGTGAGCAGGCGCATCAGGGGCGGTTGTATCACCGGCACCAAGGCCATGTAGGAATAGGCGCACACGGCAATGGCCCCCATGAGGTTAGGACTCAGCTTCGATGAGAGGAAGATGGCCGTAGGGCCGTCGGCGCCGCCGATGATGGCGATGCCCGCCGCCTGGTTCGGCTCGAAGCCCAGGAGCAAGGCTATCATGTAGGCTCCGAATATTCCGAACTGGGCCGCAGCTCCTATCAGGATCAGCTTCGGATTGCTGATCAGGGCCGAGAAGTCGGTCATGGCTCCGATGCCGAGGAACACGAGTGGCGGATACCAGCCCTGTCTGACTCCCTGATAGAAGATGTTCAGCACGGAGTTGTCCTCATAGAGCCCGATTTCAAGTCCCGCGTCGGCCCGGAAGGGAATGTTGCCAAGGATGATGCCGAGCCCTATCGGGACGAGGAGCAGCGGCTCGAAGTCGTGCCTGATGGCCAGCCAGATAAAGAGTGCGCCTACCAATATCATGATGAGATTTCCCGCTGTGGCGTTGGCAAAGCCCGTGTAGGTGAGAAAGTCGTTGAAGTTGTTTGCTATTAAATCCCAGAAACCCATAGGCAGAGTCTTGTTTTTGATGATGAATAACCTTATCCGATGGTTACGAGCACATTGCCTTCCATCACGGCTTCTCCCTCCGCGACGGGGATGGAAGTGATGACGCCGTCGGCCTCAGCCTCGATGTTGTTCTGCATCTTCATGGCCTCGAGCACCACGACGGTGTCGCCTTTCCTTACTGCCTGACCCATCCTGACCTTAATGGCGGTTACCGTTCCGGGGAGCGGAGCCAGCACCGGGGTGCCCGATATGGGGGCGTTCTGTCGTGCGCCGGTATCCCGTTTCATGTCCACCAGTCCGTCGTTGGCATGGTTGTCAGCGGGTTTCGGAGCCGCAATGACGACGGTTTTCTTCACGGGCTTTACCGGAGCCTGCAGCTCCACCTCGAAGTCGGTGCCGTTCACGCTCACCCGGGCGATGTTGCCCTCTATTTCCTTGATGTCCACCTCATAGTCGACACCCTGAACTTTATATTGATATTTCATAGTCTAAAATCGTTTTGGCTTTTCTTTTTCAGTATCCTATGTTGTTCCATTTGGTGTGCTTGGGCTTGATGGTGATGATGCTGCTTTCCATGTCGTGAGCCTTTTCGAGATATTCGTGCAGTGCCATGGAGATTACGGCGATGTACACTTCCTTGTCGATGCCGCCCGTCTGGGAGCCTTCCTTGAGGATGATGGTGGTCTTATGGGCGGTCCGCACCACCTTCTTGCCCGCCTTGAGCAGCGACATGAAGTGCGGGTGGCTGCGGGTGGCCTCGCTGATGCGCTGCCTGTGCTCCATGTAAGAGCCCGAGAATCGGAACACGAGATAGAGCAGGGCGAGGCAGCTGAACACGATGCCCATGGAGAGCAGCGAGAGCGCGAGCCCGTGCGGGTCTTCGCGCTTCCACTTGGCCACCTTGGTCTCGGTTACCTGAATGAAGTTCTCCGTGCCCGGCGTTACGGCGTCCGCGGCCTTCACCACCCACCGCCGTGCACCGTCCGTATAGCGGGCGTAGGCCGTGTTCGGGGCGAGGGGCGGCACCGTTACGGAGTCTATGAGGTCTATGCCGTTGCCGTCGTAGAGGGCCAGCCAGAGCGGCGACCCCACGGGAGCCGACAGATGGGCGCTGCCCTTGGCGGGATGAGAGGCAAGATAGAGCACGAGATGCTGCCGTGCCTTCAGGCAGGTCTCCTCCGTCTCGCCGGGGATGATGCTCATGAGCCTGATGCGCTGCGGGGCGGTCAGGTGCTTGTCGAGCACTCTACGGTTGGTGGTGATGAACATTCCCCGCACATTATAGGTGGAATAGGAGGTGTTCACGAGCTCTATCCAGGGCAGGTGCCGGTCATATTCGTCCACGATGCCTTGCGTGTTGGCGGTCATCACCTCGTTGATCCTGATGTTGCGGGCTCCCTGCCCCGTCGAGGGCAGGGCTCCCAGGAGGAGCAGGCAGCAGCTGAAAATCGTTTTCCTCATATCGCTGACAGGTGTTTTCTCTTGTGTTACGCAGAGGCGGGATGTGCCTCTAACCTGCCTCAAAGATAAGAAAAAGAAATCAGAAAACAAGCAGGATCTGCCCGAAAATATTCCTTTTGCGTGTCTTTCTCCTCCTTCGGCCTGTTCTGTCGGCACTCTGCCCGACAGAACAGGGCTGCCGCCGGGCGTCTTTTCTGCTATCATACTGCCGCCGGGAGACGCTCGAAAGAAAGGTTACAAGCGGTGTGTAATCGTGTTACACGCTGTTTGTAATGACATTACACGCTGCCTGTAATCCTGCCTTGGGCGGCAAAGGCAATCCCTTGCGGCAGGGAGGAGGCCGGGCGGCGTCGGCCTCTTAGTCTTCCATCAGCTTGCGATAGCGTGTCTTCTTGATATCCTCGTTGCCGAGGCGGCGTGCCTTGTTGATCTCGTATTCCGAGTAGTCGCCCTCGAAGTAGACCACTTCACCCTCGCCCTCGAAGGCAAGGATGTGGGTGCAGATGCGGTCGAGGAACCAGCGGTCGTGGCTGATGACGACGGCGCAGCCCGCAAAGCCCTCCAGTCCTTCTTCCAATGCGCGGAGCGTATTGACATCAATGTCGTTGGTGGGCTCGTCTAACAGCAGCACATTTCCCTCCTGTTTCAGGGCCAGGGCCAGCTGCAGGCGGTTGCGCTCGCCGCCGGAGAGCACGCCGCAGAGCTTGTTCTGGTCGGTTCCGCTGAAGTTGAAGCGCGAGAGGTAGGCGCGGGAGTTCACATCGCGGCCTCCCATGCGGAAGGTCTCGTTGCCCTGCGACACCACCTCGTAGACGCTCTTCCGCGGGTCGATGTCCTTGTGCTGCTGGTCTACATAGGCCAGTTTCACCGTCTCACCCACCTCGAAGACTCCGCCGTCGGGTTGCTCCAGTCCCATGATCAGACGGAAGAGTGTGGTCTTGCCGGCACCGTTGGGACCTATCACGCCCACGATTCCGTTGGGCGGCAGGCTGAAGTTGAGGTCGCCGAAGAGTGTTTTCTCGCCGAAGGCCTTGCTCACATGCCGCGCCTCAATGACCTTGTTGCCCAGCCGGGGACCGTTGGGGATGAAGATTTCGAGCTTCTCGTCGCGCTCCTTCTGCTCCTCGTTGAGCATCTGCTCATAGGAGTTCAGGCGCGCCTTGCCCTTTGCCTGTCGTGCCTTGGGCGCCATGCGCACCCATTCCAGCTCCCGCTCGAGGGTCTTGCGACGCTTCGAGACGGTCTTTTCCTCCTGCTCCATGCGACGGGTCTTCTGCTCGAGCCACGAGGAGTAGTTGCCTTTCCACGGGATGCCTTCGCCCCGGTCGAGCTCGAGAATCCATTCGCTCACATCGTCGAGGAAGTAGCGGTCGTGGGTAACGGCGATCACCGTGCCCTCATATTGCTGCAGATGCTGCTCCAGCCAGTCGATGCTCTCGGCGTCGAGGTGGTTGGTGGGCTCGTCGAGGAGCAGCACATCGGGCTTCTGGAGCAGCAGCCGGCAGAGCGCCACGCGGCGTCTCTCGCCTCCGGAGAGGTGCTTCACCGGGGCGTCTCCCTGTGGGCAGCGCAGGGCGTCCATGGCTCTCTCGAGCTTGGAATCCATGTTCCATGCGTCCGTGGAGTCGATGATGTCCTGCACTTCGGCCTGTCGCCTCATGAGTAAATCCATCTTCTCGGGGTCGCCGTAATACTCCTCCATGCCGAACTTCGCGTTGATCTCGTCGTATTCCCGCAGTGCGTCGTATACCTTGCGCACGCCTTCCCTCACATTCTCCTTCACCGTCTTGTCGTCGTCGAGCGGCGGATCCTGGGGCAGGTAGCCCACGGAGTATCCCGGGCTCCACACCACCTCGCCCTGTGTGGGCTGTTCCAGACCGGCTATAATCTTCATCAGCGTGGACTTGCCCGCGCCGTTGAGGCCGATGATGCCTATCTTCGCTCCGTAGAAGAACGAGAGGTAAATGTTCTTCAGAATCTGTTTCTGGTTCTGTGGGATGGTCTTCGACACGCCCACCATGGAGAAGATGATCTTCTTGTCGTCTGCTGTTGCCATATTTGTTACTAATGATTTTTCTTTCGGAAGTTTGTGCAAATATAGCTAAAAAAGTTCAACAGGCCAACAAAAGACCGTGATTTCTCCCCTGCGGGATGGAAAGGAGGATTTCGGCCGGCCGCGCATCGCAGTCCGGATGGCCGTAGAGTTCAGCTATCAGCCTTAGGGCTTTCCTGTAAGCTGCCGGCTCGCTACGCTGTAATAGCTTTAAGTCGTCAAGTGTTTTTTGCTTGAAACCGGCTTCGAATCTTATGGAGAACTCGCATGTTTTCTTGTAAGCGCAAGTGTCGGCCTTATTTTAACAATGCCTGCCGACATACCTGCGGGTGATGTCGCCGCAGCTGTCTTGCGGCGCAGCATCGATGATATCCTGCGCTTCGGTCTGTCGGCCCTTGCCGAGGAAGCTCTCCTGGCAGGGGGGTCTACTTGCCGTCTATAAACCTCAGGCGGTCTTCGATGATGTCTTTATAGTTCTCGAGCGACCAGTCTACCAGCGTGCCTACGATCGGGATGAGCGTGTGGGCACGCTCCGTGAGGGCGTATTCCACGCGCGGGGGCACCTCCGGATAAGCCTTGCGACTTATCAGTCCGTCGGCTTCGAGCGAGCGCAGGGTGGCGGATAGCATGCGCTGCGAGATGTCGGGGATGGCCTTGGCAAGTTCGCTGAAGCGCATGTCGCCCTCCTTCTTGCCGAGGCTTATCAGAATCAGGAGTGCCCATTTCCCGGCTATTCGTGAGAGGATATTGCGCACGGGACACTTGGGAAACACGGGGTCGGTGATTTGCATTCTCGTTGTTGTCGTCATTTTTTCTCAGTTTTCGGGGGCTGCCGTATGCCGGTAGCTTACCTTCTGCAAAGATAGTGATTATTGTCGGAAACGGCAAAGTCTCCGGCCCGAAAAACAAGAGGCGGCCACCGATTTTCTCGGAAGCCGCTTCCTGCGGGTCTTTCATCCGTCAGGAGATTGACGAAATCGCCGATTTCGTGCGACGGTTTCGCCGACTTTGCGAGACTATCTCGCCGAAGTTGTCAGACTGTTTGCCGTTGGCATGCTGCCTGCCTACCACTTCACCTCCTCTTGCAGGATGTCGCCGTCGGTGGCGTCCTCTGTCGTAAAGCTGTTGCCACGATACTGCACGCAGAGCATTACGAGCGGTTCGGTGCCGTTGTTGCGCACGGCCCGCTTGCCTTCAGGCGAGACGCGTATCACCGTTCCTTCCCTTACGGGGATGTTCCGGCCGTCTACCTGATACTCGCCCGTGCCGCTCAGGAAGAAGTAGAGCTCCTCGTGGTTCTTGTGCTTGTGGTAGAAGCCGCCCTCCTGACCGGGCTCGAATGTCTGGAACGAGAACTCCGCGCCGGTCGTGCCGACGGCCTGACCGCCGAAGGTCTTGCCTTTCAGCTCTGCGCCGGGTCCCAGTGGAAGCACGAAGCCGCCAAGTTCACTCAACTTTCCGAAGTCTGCTGCCTTGAATTCCTTGCCCTCGGCAAGGGTCTTGATCTCTTTCATCATTCTAATGTTTTTGGTTGTTAATGTTTACGGATGCAAAGATAGGCAGAAAAGGCGACTTATGCAAGAAGGCACTTTTGCGTAAGCTACTTACGCGGATGTAGGAATCGTGCGTTCACGCCTCTTGCCGGAGACGGGATTAACACAGATTAACTTATGCCGCTTTCAGGATTTCCGGAAGTGGGAAATAGGGCCGGTCAGTCTTCGTCGACATACCTGCGGGTGATGTCGCCGTAGCTGTCTATGCGGCGGTCGCGCAGGAACGGCCACCATCGGCGCACTTGCTCGCCGTGGTCGAGGTCTACCTCCACGACGAGGCTCTCCTCCTCGCTCTCCGAGGCCTGACGGTGCAGCTCGCCCTGGGGGCCGGCCACGAAGCTGCTTCCCCAGAACCGGATGCCCGGCTCCTCGGGCGACCGGGGCTTGTCTTCGCCGCTCACGGCCTCGAATCCAACACGGTTCACGGCCACCACGGGCAGTCCGTTGGCCACGGCGTGGCCGCGCATCACGGTGGTCCACGCCTCCCGCTGCCGCTGCTGCTCCTGCGGGGTGTCGTGGCTGTCGTATCCGATGGCGGTGGGATAGATGAGCAGCTGCGCTCCCTGCATGGCCATCAGGCGCGCTGCCTCGGGATACCACTGATCCCAGCAGACGAGCACGCCGAGCCGTCCCACCGATGTGTCGATGGGGTGGAAGCCGAGGTCGCCGGGAGTAAAGTAGAACTTCTCGTAATAGGCGGGGTCGTCGGGGATGTGCATCTTGCGGTATTTCCCGGCAATGGTGCCGTCTCGCTCCATCACCACGGCCGTGTTGTGGTACAGCCCCGGGGCGCGCTTCTCGAAGAGCGAGGTAACGATGACCACTCCGAGAGACTTCGCCAGCTCGCCGTAGAAGCGGGTGGAGGGTCCGGGCACGGGTTCTGCCTGGTCGAAGTGGTCTACTCTTTCCTCTTGGCAGAAGTAGAGCCCGTTGTGCAGTTCCTGCAGTATGATGAGCTCCGCCCCGCGCCGTGCGAGGTCGGTGATGCCTTCCGCGAGCCGGCGCATGTTGTCGGTTTGTGAGGCGGTGTTGTGCTGTTGTAACAGTCCGATGCGCAATATGTTCATGTCGTTTTCGGTTTTATCGGGGATATTGCATGGTGATGCAGTGGATGCTTCCGTGCTGCCGGATGATGACACGGGCGTCGATGCCGACGATTTCCCTGTCTGGAAAGGCTTGCCGTATGATCTCGCATGCGGTCTCGTCGTTGCCGGGTTGGTCGTAGGTAGGCACGATGACGGCCCCGTTGATTACCAGGAAGTTGGCGTAGGTGGCAGGCAGTCGCTCGCCGTTGAAGGCTATGGGCTCCGGCATGGGCAGCGGCAGCAGGCGATAAGGTTTGCCCTCCGGGGTGCGCAGGGCCGTGAGCTGCGCTTCGAGTGCCGTGAAATCGGCATATTGCGGGTCGTCCTCGTCATGGCATCTCATATATAATAAGGTGTCGTGGGGCGCCGTGCGCACGATGGTGTCGATGTGTCCGTCGGTGTCGTCGCCGATGAGGTTGCCGTGGTTGAGCCACACGATGCGCTCGGCACGGAGGCTGTCCTTGAGGCGGCTCTCTATGTCTGCCTGTGTGAGCGGCTGGTTGCGGTGCGGTGCCATGAGGCATTGCGAGGTGGTGAAGACGGTGCCCTTGCCGTCGCTCTCTATCGACCCGCCCTCGAGCACGAAGTCGCCGTGGTATTCATAGCTTCCCCTCACGATGCCCGCGGCATGCAGCCGGCGGTTGATGGCGTTGTCTTTCTGCCATGCGAACTTCTCTCCCCATCCGTTAAACTTGAAGTCGAGCAGGATGCGCCCGTCGCCGTCTTTCAGCGTGAGGAAGGCATGGTCGCGTGCCCAGGTGTCGTCGGTGTCGCATGCGAAGTAGCTGATGTTTTTCAGCATTTTAGCTTCCAGGCACCTGCGGAGCAAGGCCTCCACCTCCCCGGGGCGCGGGGCGACGACGAGCAACGGCTCGCGGGCGACAATGGCGGCGGCCAGCAGGACATAGGTATGCGTGATCTCGTCGAGATACGGCAGCCAGTCGCTCCCGGCGTGAGGCCATGTCAGCTGCACCCCGCTTTGCGGGGCCCACTCTGCGGGCAGATAAGGGCGCTCTTTTTTCATCTGCGGGAATATTTTGGGCAAAGATAATGAATAAAATCAATAACTTTAAATATTTATTTGTATTTTTGCAAAAAGAAGTGGAAACAGCACGATGCTTGAACTGAAAGATGTGTATTTGGAGCATGGCGGACAGGTGATTCTCGACCATGTGAGCCTCGCGCTGCCCGACGGCGAGAACCTCTGCGTGCTCGGGGCAGCGGGAAGCGGCAAGACCAGCGTGCTCCTCGCGCTGCAGGGACTGCTGCCGGCAGGGAAGGGGTTCATCACCCTCGACGGCGAGCGTCTCGGTCGTCTCTCGGCTCCTTACTTCCGCCGATGGATGGCTTTTGTGCCCGATGCCCCGCAACTGCCCTACGAGACGGTGAGCGATCTGCTGGAGGAAGTTTTCAGTCTGGGCGTAAACCGTGATGTGGAAGTGAGCAAGGAGGCCGTCGTGAAAGAGTTCTCCCGCCTTGGATTGGCACCGGAAGTCTATGCCATGCCGCTCCGAAACCTTGACGCCGAAAGCCTCCAGGGCGTGATGCTTGCAGCCGAAGGCATCCTGAAACGGCGCATCCTGCTCATCGACAACCTGCGCTCCGCCCGGTGGATGGACTACATCGCCGCGCTCAACAAGCATCGTGTATCGGCCGTGATAACGACTTGCGACGAGCAGGTGGCCGCAAACTTTGAAAAAATCATCAGACTATGACCCTATTTAGATTCCTCTTGGGACTGGCACTCATCGTCCTCCCGCTTTACATACTCTATGCCTTCCGGGTGAAAATCCTGCGGAAAGTGCTTGCGGGCGCAGGCAAGATGGCGGCCTATTTAGCATTGACCGGCCTCTGTCTCTACTTCGTCATGGAGTGGAACAACCTGTTCGTAAACCTCCTCTGCTTTCTCCTCATGGCTCTCGCAGCCTCCGGGATGACGGTGCGCCGGTCGCGGTTGGCGGGCGGGCACTATGTCGTGCCGGTCTTGGTAGGCGTCGTCGTGAGCGCGAGCGTTATCGGACTCTACTTCCTCTTCTTTGTGATGGGACTGCAGAATCCCTTCGACGCCCGTTATTTCGTGCCCGTTCTGGGAATGCTGACAGGAGGAATGACAGGAACCAACGCAAAGGCTCTGTCTACCTATTACGCCGGACTCGAGCACCACAATCAGCTTTACTATTACCTCGTGGGCAACGGAGCCACTCACGACGAGGCCGTGAGGCATTTCTTCCGTCGTGCCCTTGAGCGGGCTGCGCTGCCCTGGATTCACCAGATGGGCTACATGGTGGCGGGCGTGTCGCCGCTCATCCTCTGGATAATGCTCCTTACGGGAACCGGCATCCTCGAGGCTCTGGCCTATCAGTTGCTCATCATGATTCTGATGTTTGCCGCTTCGCTGAGTTCTCTGCTCATCACCCTGTATGCCGCACGCAGGTATTCGTTCGACGAATACGACCAACTGAAGCCCGGGAAATGAGGCAGGAGCATTTGTTCGTACTGTTCCTTACGGTGCTTCTCTGCACGGGTTGCACAGGCGGGAGACCGCATAAGCCGCTGATTGGCGGCATTACAAGGCCGATGTCCGACCATGGGAAGGCCCGGGATCGGACTTCCGGAGAGGAGCCCCAAGCCCAGACCATCGACAGCATTGAGATTCCCGCCCCGCTGGGCGACCGGCCGGAACAGATACTCCGGCGTGAGGGCTATACCGTTTCCTATAACCGCGAGCTGCGCATTGCCAACTGGGTGGCGTGGCATCTGACGGCCGAACATACCGGCGGACAGCATAAGCGGCAGGGCATGGCCTACATGGAAGACACCGAGGTGCCCGCTCCCCGAGCCACGACCTACGACTACCAGCAGTCGGGCTACGACCGGGGACACATGTGCCCGTCGGCCGACAACAGGTGGAGCAGCAAGGCCCAGCAAGACTGTTTCCTGCTCACCAACATGTGTCCGCAGAACCACAGCCTCAACGGCGGCGACTGGAACGATCTCGAAATGGCCTGCCGCCGATGGGCGCAGGCATACGGCGACCTCTACATCGTCTGTGGCCCCGTGCCCTGCAGCCAGAAGCGCAAGACCATCGGACGGAACAAAATCACCGTGCCGGAAGCCTTCTTCAAGGTCGTGCTCCGTCTGCGGGAGGAGCCGGAGGCTCTCGGATTCGTGTATCAGAATACGGGCAGGAGGCAGGACGCCTACGACTGCGTCCGCAGCGTGGATGAGATAGAGCGGCTCACGGCCATCGACTTCTTCCCGGCTCTCGACGACAGCACGGAGAAGAGAGTGGAGGCAGAGACCCGTATTGCGAGCTGGAGCCCCGCTTATCCCGAGCTCCGCCACTGAAGACCGCCACCAGCCGGCTGACGGGGAGAATCTGAAGGAAATACAGGGAATAATTCTTAATTTTTCTTGAATTCCTTTCCCGTTTCGAATAAAATGCCTATCTTTGCGTATTAATTCATGTTAGCGTGAAAATAAAAGAAGTGGTTAGCGCCCTTGAACGATTCGCGCCTCTGCCCTTGCAGGAAGACTTTGACAATGCCGGCCTGCAAATCGGATTGACAGAAGCGGAAGTCTCAGGGGCTTTATTGTGTCTCGATGTTACCGAGGCCGTTGTCGACGAGGCTGTCGGGAAGGGCTGCAACCTCGTCGTTTCCCATCATCCGCTCATCTTCCACAAGCTCCGCCGCATCACGGGCGAGGACTATGTGCAGCGCACGGTGATGAAGGCGATTCGGAACAATGTCGTCATTGTCTCCATGCACACCAATATGGACTGTGCCCAGGGAGGCGTAAACTATAAGATTGCCGAGAAGATGAACCTCCGGCAGCTGGCGTTTTTCGGCACGGAGAAAACCGCCGACGGCGTGCAGGGAGGCGAGGGTGTCGTCGGCATGCTGCCCGAGCCGATGGCAGCCGACGACTTTATCCTGATGCTCAAACGCACCTTCGGCGTGGAGTGCGTGCAGGCCAACGAGCTGCTGCGGCGCCCCGTCAGGAAGGTAGCCCTTTGCGGCGGTGCCGGCTCTTTCCTCCTTCCGGAGGCCATAGGGCAGGGAGCGGATGCTTTCGTTACGGGCGAAATGCACTATCACGACTACTTCGGCCACGAGCAGGAGATACAGATAGCCGTCATCGGGCATTTCCAGAGCGAACAATACACCCATGAAATATTTCAATCAATCATAGAGGAGCGGTGCCCGGGAGTGAGATGTTGTCTCACCGAAACATGCACCAATCCGATCATTTATTTCTAAATTATGGCAAAAAAGAATCCTACAGACTTGACAGTAGAAGAGAAGCTGAAGGCTCTCTATCAGTTGCAGACCTATCTCAGCGCCATCGACGAGAAGCGCGCCCTGCGCGGCGAGCTCCCCTTGGAGGTGCAGGACCTTGAGGACGAACTTGCTGGCTTGAACACCCGTCTCGAGAAAATCAACGGCGAGATAGAAGACTTCCGTGTGGCGGTAGTCCAGAAAAAGGGCGAGATAGCAACGGCCGAGGCCAGCATCGCCCGATATAAGGCACAGCTCGAGGAGGTGAAAAACAATCGCGAATACGACACGCTGAGCAAGGAAATCGAATTCCAGACCCTCGAAGTGGAGCTCTGCAACAAGAAGATCAAGGAGGCCGGCGTGAGGGTGGAGGAAAAGCAGAGGGAACTGGAAGAGGCCCGGGAACTCATCGCCGACCGCGAGGCTGCCCTCAAGGAGAAGCGCACGGAGCTCGACGACATCATGCAGGAGACCCGCGACGAGGAAGAGAAACTCAAGAACAAGGCACGCGACCTGGAAGAAAAGATAGAAGCGGGACTGCTCCGCAGCTTCAAGCGCATCCGCAAGGGCGCCCGCAACGGCCTCGGGCTCACCGTGGTGCAGCGCGGCTCATGCGGCGGATGCTTCAACAAGATTCCGCCCCAGCGTCAGCTCGATGTAAAGATGCACAAGAAAATCCTCGTCTGCGAGTATTGCGGCCGCATCCTCATCGACCCGGAACTGGCCGGCATCAAGCCTATGGAGGCCGCCGAGGAGAAGCCGAAGCGCAAGCGCGCCGTGCGCAAGACCGCCAAGAAGGCCGAGGCTGACGAGGCTGCTGGCGAGGCATAAGGACGACCTTTTTAACCCGTCATTATAGATCCTCCTTCGAGGAAAGGCAAGAGGCCTTTCCAAAAGCGGAGGCTATCATTCTGCCGATTACGGATCGGCGTAGGGGCATGATGAATCATGCCCCTTATGCTTTCTATGACCATCCGAGCCGGGGAAGCGTGGTCGATCACGCCCCTACGCCCCTCGGAGCTAATCCGGAGATTTCAGACCAGCCTTTCCGGCACGGCTTCTCCGTGTCTTGGCCGCAGTCCCATTTCTCCCTCTTTGGCGTGGACCGGAGGGACGGAAGTGCCTGATGGCGGAGCCGGAGGCCGCTCCCGGTAGGGTTACAAACAGCGTGTAACGGCATTACACGCTGTTTGTAACACGATTACACGCCGCTTGTAATCCCAATGGCTGTCGTCGCTCGGGTATCCCGCAACAGCCTTTTGGCAGCCTTGCGGCTTGCGTTTGGCGATGGTTTTGCAAGACGAAGGTCGGCGTCTGCCGACGACCGTCTGCGGGGATGGCAGCCTCTCGCCGGAGGCAGGACTTCCGGCGCACCATGGAAAAACCTTGTAAATATTTTGTGAATATAAATAAAAATCTGTATATTTGCGAAAACGAAAAACCCCTCCGAGGAGGGCTGTCTCTTATACACATCTGA
>CAUULA010000060.1:0-16418 GCA_963545855.1 uncultured Prevotella sp. | reverse complement strand
GATGACGTCGAGTCTCGTGGGCTCGGAGATGTGTATAAGAGACAGAATCAAGAGGTTTCTTCCTGCTAATAAAAGTTAAACATTTTGTGCCCGTAAACAAAAGTTTGAGAAAGGGGAAAAATGTGCTTGGGGGATATTGGCATATCTAATCTTTTTGCTACCTTTGCATCTATAATAAATAAGGTATGATAGACTCGTCTGCGTTTCAAGGAAAAACGGCAGCTTACTATACACTGGGGTGCAAGCTCAATTTCTCGGAGACATCCACATTTGGCAAGATGCTCTCGGAGATGGGCGTGCATGCCGCCGCCAGAGGAGAGAGGGCGGATATATGTCTGATAAACACATGCTCGGTAACAGAAGTTGCCGATCGCAAGTGCCGACAGGCCATCCGGCGGATGGCCAGGGAAAACCCGGGAGCCTTTGTTGTCGTAACGGGTTGCTATGCACAGCTGGAATCAGACAAGGTTGCCGCAATAGAGGGTGTAGATTTGGTCCTTGGAAGTAACGAGAAGGCAAACCTGATACAGCATCTTTCCGACGCCTGGGCTTCGGAAAGGCGGGGTAGCGGACATCTTCATCGCTTCCACTCCGTGAAGACCAAGGACATCCAAACATTCCAGCCTTCCTGCTCGCGGGGAAACAGAACCCGCTATTTCCTGAAGGTCCAGGATGGGTGCAGTTATTTCTGCACTTACTGCACGATACCTTATGCGCGGGGATTCTCGCGAAATCCATCCATTGCGTCTTTGGTGGGGCAGACTGAACAGGCTGCCCGGGAGGGTGGAAAGGAAGTTGTCCTGACGGGTGTGAACATCGGCGACTTCGGCAAGACCACGCATGAGCGCTTTGTAGACCTCGTAAAAGCGCTGGACAGGGTTGAGGGAATCAAGCGCTTTCGCATCTCCAGCTTGGAACCAGACCTGCTGGACGACGAGCTGATAGCATACTGTGCCCATAGCCGTGCATTCATGCCACATTTCCATATACCCCTGCAGAGCGGCTCGGACCATGTTCTGAGGCTGATGCATCGCCGCTATGACACGGCATTGTTTGCCCATAAGATTCACTTGATCAGGCAACTGATGCCCGACGCCTTCATAGGAGTCGATGTCATGGTAGGGTGCCGGGGCGAGCATCAGGAGCACTTCGAGGAGTGCTATGAGTTTCTGAAAGGGCTGGATGTAACCCAGTTGCATGTGTTTCCCTATTCTGAACGGCCGGGCACATCGGCTCTTTCCATCCCCCATGTGGTCAGTGAGCGGGACAAGAAGATACGCTCGCATCGCCTGCTCGAGTTAAGCGATGAGAAAACGCAGGCTTTCTATGCCGCCCATATCGGTCGGGAAGCGGAGGTGCTTTTTGAGAAGGCGGCAAGGGGAAAGGCCATGCATGGCTTTACAAAAAACTATATCCGTGTGGAGCTGTCGCCACGAGAAGCCCGTGCGGAATTTGACAATCAGTTGGTTACGGTGCGTCTTGGAGACTTCAATCACGACAAGACGGCCTTGAAAGTGATATTGGAATGAAAGTCGCAATCGTTATATTAAATTGGAACGGACAGCAGATGCTGGCCGAGTATCTCGCCACCGTGCTGGAGTATTCTCGTGATGAGGCCACGATTATCGTGGCTGACAATGCTTCTACAGACGGTTCCATGCGATTCTTGAAGGCTCGTTTCCCCGAAGTGCCCACGATTCCGCTTGATCAGAACTATGGTTTCGCCGAGGGCTATAACAAGGCGCTCGCCCAGGTGGAGGCAGAGTATTATCTGCTTCTGAATTCCGATGTAGAGGTTACCCACCATTGGCTGACCCCGCTTCTGGAGTTTATGGACAGCCACCCGGAGGTTGCCGCATGCCAGCCCAAGCTCCTCTCCATGGCCGACAGAGATAGTTTTGAGTATGCCGGAGCAAGTGGTGGCTTCCTCGACAGGCTGGGTTATCCGTTCTGCCGGGGGCGTATCTTCAATACCGTAGAGCCCGATAATGGGCAATATGATTATTGCACGGAAATCATGTGGGCCACCGGTGCCTGCCTGCTGGTTCGCAGTAAGGATTACTGGAGTGTCGGGGGGCTGGACGGAAGGTTCTTCGCACACAACGAGGAGATAGACTTCTGTTGGCGTCTTCGCCTTTTGGGCCGGAAGATTTATTGCATTCCGGAAAGCGAGGTCTACCATGTCGGAGGGGGAACATTGCCCAAGGGAAATCCTATGAAGACTTTCCTTAACTTTCGCAATAATCTTACGATGCTTTACAAGAACCTTCCCGATGAAGACCTTCGTTCCGTGATGCGCTGGCGTTGCTTCCTGGATTACCTGGCAGCTTTCGAGACGCTTGTCCTGAATCGTAATTACTCTGATTTTAAGGCCATATTCAAGGCAAGACGAGCGTTTAAGAAATGGCAGTACAGCTTTAAGGCCGAAAGGAAGCATATTCAGCAAACCAGGCTGCGGGAAGATATTCAGGACCGAAAGCCTTACAGCATTCTCTGGCAATATTATTGGAGGAAACATCGGAGGTTTTCCGATTTGGATACCCTGTAAAGATTTAATTTCATATCGTCTATGCAATATTTCCAAGCGGAAACGGTTATATATTAGTGATTAATTTAAATTAAGACAAACAAATGAAAAAGGTAATTTTATTCGCAGTAGCTTGCGCATTGCTTACTGCTTGTGGAAAAGGAAAGACCGCAGGAAATGCGGAGGGTGTTGATTCTTTGGATTCTGTAGCTGCTGATTCAGCTGTTTACACAGGCGTCCTTCCCGCAGCCGATGTATTCGGCATTCGCTATCGGTTGGCCCTGGCACAGGATTCCACCAACGGATTCACCCTTACAGAAGAATATCTGAAGTCTGAAAACGAGGTGGAGAAGACATTCTCTTTTGCGGGTAAGGCAGAGACAAAGAAGGATGAAAAGGATGCTGCTAAGACCTATTATGTGCTAAACACGGGCAAGGCAGATGAGACTTACAACTTCCTCGTGCTCAACGACTCCACCTTGCGCCTGGTTTCCGACGACTTGCAAGAGGCTGATACCAAGGACTTGAACTATGATCTGAAACTCCAGAAGTAACTTCTGGGGCGGCGGATCATCATTGCGTAAGGCGCGGTTTGTTGCCCGAAAGAGCGACGGACATCTGTCCCTTTTAGGGCGGCTGTGGCAAACCGGCTGACAAAATCGCCGAATTCGTCCTACAATTTCGCCGATTTTGTGCGACAATCTTGCCGATTTTGTCAACCTCTTTGCCGCTGTTTGTCCTGTCCGCAGTTGCCCGCAGTTATTCGGGCGGCAGGTGTCATTTGATGGATTTGGCGCTCATGAAAAAGTTAGCGTTCATACTCCTTGTTCTCGCGGGCTGTTCCAATCCCCACAAACCGATTCGGCCGCACGACCTTTATGGCGACTGGCAGAGCGTAAGCCGCCGCCCGCTCAACATGTCGGCGACGCTCTCCTTTACCGATTCCGATGCCTGCTACGACCCCGCCATGGGCGACACGAGCATGTGGTTCCGGTCTTTCAAGGTCGTGGGCGACACGCTCGTGCTCAACTATCAGGGCATCCGCGCCTATCGCTGCCTCCTCCGGGAGTTGCACGACAGCGTTCTGGTGATTCAGGGACTTCCCTGGCGTGAACGCCCCGAGAGGTTTATCCGTGTGCCAGTTCATAGTCCCATGGACTGACCACATGGTTTTCTCTATCGGGATAAAGGCTGAAAGCCTGAGAGGATACGGGCAGGGTGTGGAGCGAAGTGCCTCCCTTGTGGAAGGAGAAAACCAAAGGAGAACGCCGGAAGCGTGAAACTTTTTAGACCCGAGAGCGTAGACGCATGAAACGAAGCCTGTTCTTTAGAATTCTTGGCAGCATCTTTGTCGTGGGCGCCATGGCCGTTGCGACGCACTGTCTGAACCTGCTTGTCTGGCAGGAACTGTTTCCGGGCGAGTCCTGTCAGGGCATACTGCCCCGTGGCTGGCTGTGGAATCTGTTCTATATACAGGATTCCACAACCGGTTATCATGTCGAACCTTCCACTTTCAGCCTGTATTTTTCCTTGTTCATGGGGGTTCTTGTGGGCGGCATCCTTTCCTACTTTCTCTTTTTCAAGAAATATTTCAGTCATTCTGCAACCCGTTTCTGAATAAAATTCCTATATTTGCATCATGAAGACTTGCGGTTTTTTACTTTCCATGATGCTCCTTGCCGCCACCCTCTGCGGATGTTCCGGGAAGACCGGCCGAGAGGGTAGGGATGCTCCGCAGCCGGCTGTGGCGGGAGCGGAAAGGACTGATACGGGGAAGTTTGCTCTGGATTCCTTGGATATAGTGATGCCGGATACCCTTGAGGAAGTGGCCTGGTTTATTGACAACCGTCATTCCCGGTTTCATGCGTTGACACTAAAGGAGGTTGCCCGGGCCAGAAACCTTCTGAAGAAATACATTGACAGCGGACAGTATAAGGCTGACCATCTGCGCCGCGGAGCTGTCAGTTTCTCAGAGAGAAACCTGCCTCTTCCCCTGGAAAAATATGCCCGCCAGTACATCGGTTACGAGCAGGAGGGGCATGTGAAGGTGTATATCCTGTTGAATGCAAGCTGTACCTCGGGGACTTCACTCCGCTCTCTCCATCATCGTTTGCTCTATGTTCAGGATGGGGGACATTTCTTCGGTGATGCTGCGGTCGATCTCACGGCGGATAAAGTGGAGCAGTTTGATATGAACGGAGAGGGCTGACAGACTGAGGGAAATTGTTTTATGGCAAGATATTTACTAAAGAGCGTCGCCACGCTGCTGATTGGCTTGGCTTTTATGTTTGGCGTAACCTTCAGCTTCGACTCCCCCGCGTTGTGGCAGAATGTGGTCTGCCTGGCGGGAAACTTCGCCTTGTGGGGCGGCCTGCTCTATCTTTTGTGGAGGAAGAAGTGATGAGAAGACGGGTTCTTATACCGGCGGGAACCTTGCTGGAAATGGAAATCTATCAGGAGAATATCGACCGCCTCTTCCGCATGATGGCACGAGGCGTGCATGAATTTCAATAAAAAAGAGTATCTTCGTATCGTGATGATTAAAACTTGTGGTAATATGAGAAAACTGTTATTGACATCGTGGACAATCCTCCTTGGCCTTGCCCTCACGGCTTGTAAGGAAAACTATTCCAACGGAGAGAAAGTGGGAAACCTTGTGGAGTTCACCCAGAAGGGCGTAATCTGGGACTCGTGGGAAGGACGGTTGAACCTCACGCAGACGGGAATGAATACGAGCGGCGAGCCCTTCAGCTTTTCTTTCGACCGCGACCGGCATGACCAGGACTCGCTCATCGCCTTGATGAAACAGGCTCAGGTGGAGGGATGGAAGCTGAAGATCAAGTATCATGAGGTATGGGGACTTAAGAATGTCTTGCAAAATCGCGGCGAGACAGACTATTTCGTGGATGATGTCCGTGTGCTTGACAGAGACTTCGCCAATCCTCTGAAGCGTGCCTCGACGGGGCGGACACAGGGTCGGGTGGTCGACACGGTATATGTGGTGATTGATAAAAGCGAACTCCGGGACAGGAGGAAATAGGCTTTTCTTATTCTGGGGAGATGAAAGTTCTGGGTATAGACCATCTTGTGATTACGACAGCGGATATCGACAGGTGTCTCGAATTCTATGTCGGTTTGCTCGGGATGGAGCATCGGGTGGTAAGGGGGCACCACAATCTCTGTTTCGGGAGTGGCAAAATCAGCGTCCACACACGGAAGGGAGAATTTCTGCCTGCCGCCTCAAATCCGCAGTATGGTAGCCAGGATTTCTGCTTGATAGTGGATGACCTCCAAAAGGCAAAGGCCGAAATGGAGGAGAGAGGTTATCGGTTTGCCGGCGGGATAGTCGCCCGGAGCGGGGCAGAGGGCTCTATGCGGAGCTTGTATCTTCATGACCCGGACGGCAATCTGGTGGAATTGAGCGAATACAAATAGACTTTGCTCATCGGAGCGGACAGGCTCTTCCTTGCCAAGATATGGAAATATCTGAAGGCCGGGACATTCAGCCCCTTTCCTTCAGATATCTCGTCAGACCTGGAATCTATATAGCCAGCCTGTATAGGCCTTGTTCTTGCTTAGTATCCAATCGTGAAGCGTTCCTTGTGGTGCTCGCCCCTCTCAAGTTCGTCTACCATCGCGGTGGCATAGTCTTGCACGCTGATGTGGCTCGTTCCGGTCTTCTTGTCGATAATCAGGTCGTCTTTTCCCAAGCGGAATTGCCCTGTGCGCTCACCTTTCTCGTCAAAAGCACCCGCGGGAGAGAAGAACACCCAGTCGATGGCTTGTTCCTTTGTCAGGGTATTGAGATAGAAGTCGCCGAGTGGGCGGACGCCGTCCATGATCTCTGCGGGTATCGCCCCGGAGTCTACGACGCGGAGCCCTGGCTTCACAAAGAGTGTCCCCGCGCCGCCGACAATCAACAGGCGACCCACGCCAGACTTCTTGGCTGCCTCAAGAATCTTGGGGTAGTTGGTCTCGATAAGCTTCTTTATGTCCGGGTTCGTCCAGCCCGGGTTGTAGGCAGAGATGATGGCATCCTTGCCTTCCGTAAGCTTTGCGATGGCATCCACATTGGCTACATCTTCTTTCACGACCGTAACATTCTCGCCCTGGGACAGCTTCTCGGGGTTGCGCACAATAGCTGTAACCTTGTGTCCGCGGGCAACGAGCTCTTTCAGAATTGACGAACCGACAAAGCCGGTAGCACCAATTAAAACAACATTTTTCATTTTCTCTTCCTTTCTTTTCTGTAGTTAATCATATTCGATGCCGCAAAGATAGTCAATCTTTCCGACTTCCGTAAGAGGTTACGCTAAGGTAACGCCGTTACCAAAATGTAGGAATTGGATGTTTGCTGCGATTTGCAGAACCAACTTTAACTATCATTAACTCTGCTTCCTCTTGCTGTTGAGTTTCAATTTTATACTTTTGCGTAAAATAGACAGCCATGCGCACCCATACAGTTTATCCTGATTGTCTTGCCTGTCCGATGCGGCAGGTCATTAGCCGGTTTGGCGACAGGTGGTCTTTACTCGTGCTTTATTCCATCTATAGCGGGCAAAATGGCACGCTGCGATACCGTGATATCAAGAGCGCGATGCAGGATTGCTCGCCCCAAATGCTGTCGGCGACTCTGAAAAACCTCGAGCGGATAGACCTTATCAGCCGTATGGCTTATCCGGAAGTGCCGCCACGGGTGGAGTATTCACTTACCGAAAGGGGCAAAAGCTTAATGCCCAATGTCCTTAGTTTAATGGAGTGGGCCAAGCAAAACTTTGATATTGCTTCCGTAAAAATAACCGGATAGCCGAGGCGTCATCTGGCAATCTTCACGCAGACAGGCTTCTTCAAGATGATGTCCTGATGGATATCGGACAGCATCCCGCTCTCGCCGTTGATGCGATATACCTGGATTAGGTTGCTGTCCCGGCAGGCGCACAATAGGTATCTGCCGTTCGGAGTGATGCAGAAATTGCGGGGGTGTATGCCCGTTAGCTGGTATCCGACCTTTGTGAGCAAGCCGTTTGCCGGATCAACCTTAAAGATGGAGATGCCGTCTGCCTTCAGCCGGTTGCTCGAATAGAGGAACCGGCCGTCAGGGGAAAGGTGAATGTCGGCACCGCCCCTACCGTTTACGGAGTCGGAGGCTATGGTCTGGAGCCGTCTCAGCGTGCCATGCTCGTTGGAAAACACCGTTACCGTGCCCGAGAGTTCACTCATTACATAGACCGTCTTCTCGTCTTTTGAGAGTTCTATATGCCGTGGACCGGAGTTCTTTTCCAGCCTCCCGGCCACCCCTTCATGGCTTACTTCTGCCCCATTGGCTCTAAAGAGGAGCAGTTGATCTGCGCTGAAGTCGGTGGCGAGGATGTGTCCGTCGCTCGAGAATCGTGCCATATGGATGTGTGCGGTGCGCTGCTGAGGCCGCTCGCCACCAAGATTTCCTTTGTGAACGGCCTTTGCGCCGCCAAGTTTTCCATCTTTCCCGATGGGAAAAACGCTCATGCTACCTCCGGTATAGTTGGCAGTAAGGACGATTTGCCCATTCGTCTCTACATAGCAGGGGTCTTCACCATGGGTCGGGACGGTGTTCAGAAGTTCCATCCTTCCTGTCTTTGCGTGAAAGCGGATGGTGTTCAGAGCTGCGGTCGCATCGCTGTTCTCGCTCACCGCATAGATGTAGCGGCCGTCCTGCGAAAGGTCCAGGTAGGAGGGGTTTTTCACTTCAAGTGAGTCGAGGAGCGATGCCCTGCCGTTCTCCTGATTGAAAGAAAGGCTGTAGATGCCCTTGCTTCCGCTGTCGGTATAGGTGCCTACGAGGAGCCGGATTTCGTCGCCGGCCCATGCGCCCATGACTGTGAGGCCGAGTAAAAGTGTGAGTGCAATTCGTTTCATGATGTGTTTATTTCTTTAAAATGAAGATGATTTTCCGGATGCCAGACGGTTCCGGCGGTTCTTTTCTTGAGGGGCGCCGGTAATGATAGTCCTTCGGAATGCCGTATTCCTTGATGAAGGGATTGTATTTGATGTCTTCCTCGTCTTCGGTATTGAAGTAGCCCGCTTTCCACATGAGCAGGTACATGGTGTGGCGCAGCCGCTTGTAGTCGGGCGATTTCTTGTTGATGTCGTTGCCGAAGTGACTCATCGAGACCTCCGTCTTCCCTGATTTGAGGTAGAAGCGTGAGTCGTTGGGCATGAGGTGATGGTCTGCGATGAAGCGGATATAGTCCTTGAATAGCTGGTAATGGGCTGAATCCAACTCTATGGTGTCGTTCACGGTCTGCCTTTCAGACAGGCCTTTCAGCTTTTCAAACGAAATGGCTATGTTAAATTCGGGGTAGCCCCTGAAATAGCTTACCACGATGGAGTCGGCGGAGACCGGTCTGTTATCACCTTTCCGGCCGCCGCACGAGCCGCACAGACAGGCAAGGAGGGCGATAAAGATGAAGCTTTTTCGCATGGGATATTTATTTCCGTGGCTCCTTGAATATCATAGATGTGAACTCTTTCAGATAGATTCTCCAGTTCCGCCAGATGTGCCCGCCGTCGGTTTCATGATAATAATATGGATAGCGATTGGCATCCAGCTTTGCCCGCAGTTGCTCGTTGGCCTTGTAGAGGAAGTCTCTGTTGCCGATGGCGATATAATAGAGCGACGGCTTCTGTGCGAAGAGGGCCTTCAGCTTGCCGTCCATATCTTCGTAGACGGGCGAGTCTGCTTTCGGGTTTCTGATTGCCGCGGAGAACAGACCTATATAGCTGAACCAGTCGGGATGGTTTGCTGAGAGCCAGAAAGAATGGAAACCTCCCATGGAAAGCCCCGCTACGGCACGATGTTTCTTGTCGGCCCATACCCGGTAATGGCTCTCCACAAACCGGATGATGTCTTCGAAAGAGCTCTCATAGCTGCCTTCCATGGTTCGCGGGAGATTGAAGTTGGGTTGCTCGGGCAGCCCGGCCTTTTCCCCGGGAGCCGCTTCCTGAGAAATGTTTCCATTGGGCATCACCACCAGCATGGGCTCGGCCTTTCCCTGCGCAATGAGATTGTCGAGTATCTGTGTTGCCCTCCCCAGCATCGGCCAGGCCTCTTCGTCGCCTCCCATGCCATGCAGCAGATAGAGCACGGGATACTTTTGCTCGCTGTCTTCATAGCCGGCAGGGGTGTAGACAGTCATCCTTCTCTGCACCCCGGCCTGCTGATACCACACCTTGCTCACCGTTCCGTGCCTGACATTGCCCACGATGTAGGGATTGGTCTGGGCGTCTCCGATGAGGAAGATGTCCATATTGGTATTTACATCCCGGATCTTGAAGATGTTCTGCGGGTCGTTCACCCTGACACCGTCGACCAGGAACCAATAGAAATACAGCTCCGGCTCGAGGGCGGGCGTGGTGTAGCTCCACACGCTGAGAGAGTCTTTCCGCATTTTCACCTGTCCCTGAACCTCGTGTCCGTTGCGAGTTTCTACGGGCAGGCAGTCGCTTGCTACCTGAACCTCCTTTGCCATCGGGGCGAAGAGGCGGAAGGTTACGGTTCTGTCTGCATGTATTTGCGGAGAGACCACGGGCTCTTTCGGATTGAACAGAGACTGTTGGGCGGCTGACGGGCCGGCAGCCATCATGGCCATCAGGAGGAACAGATACTTTTTCATACGGCTTCTGGTGTTTAGGATATTATTCATGACAAAGGTAGTCATTTCATCTGAAAGCATCGAAGAAACCAGGCAGTTTTTCGAAGTGTTTATGATTTTTATATTTCCAAATAACTCTTGCGTTCCTTGCCATTTCTGATATTTTTCGTATCTTTGCCTGATATTAAGACCGGCTGTGGCTTGTCGGTTAAATGTTCAGACAGATGCAAAAGATATTCTTGTTGACAGTATTCCTGTTGCTTGCGTGGGATGCCGGTGCCGAAGAGGGGCTGGCCGATTCCGTCGCGCATTGGACGGCGGCTCAGGCAGCGGCCTACTATCAGACGCACGAAAACCAGCGGGACAAGCTCCGTCCGTTACTCATGCGCCGGTATATGACTTGCCAGGACACAATGAGTTATGACCGGCTGCGCTCCTTGCGGCGTGCTTTCTGGAACACCGATTTGCAGGATTCGGTCAACGCCATGTATCTGAAGCGGCGCGAAGAACTGCTGCCGCAGATTCAGGCAGAGGCGCGGCGACATTGCGAGGTGGAGTTGGATTCGCTGGAAATGCTCCGGGCACGCTGCAAGCAGCAAATGGATGATATGATAGGGAAGAGCATCGAAGAGGCTTTCAAGGGATTGATGGGCGGGTTTCTTCCCGACGGGAGGGCGGATGTGGAGAACCTGTATAAGGCCCATTGTGAGGCAAATATCCTGGTGAAAGACATCAAGGCATTTCTCGCTCCTTATATATCCCGGTTCGTGAGCCGTGCAAATGCGGTACGAAAGGGATATATCAACAGGATAGCAGGCTATTACGCGGCATCGGGAAACTATAAGATTCCACCTTTCGGATACGCCATCAAGCGCATGCCCGTTGATTGCCCGGCAGACGATTTGATGCAGTTGGTGGCCTTGCAAGGCAGGGTCGACTGGCTCCACATCGGCGTCACGCCCTCCGCCTTGGCCGTTCAGGGAACAGGGATGTCGCTGCTTCGTGGGAATCCGTTGCTGACGGAGAGCCAGGCCAACAGGAACAACGACTCGCGCAGGCTGGCTCCAATCGTAAACCGTATTGCCGCGGCAACGGCCACGAACATTTGCAAGTCGGTCTATCAGACCGTGGATGCCGTATTCGCCACGGTTGCCCAAAAGATAAAGGACAGCCAGCAGGCATTCTGCGAGATGGTGGTAAATAAGTATTAGACCATCGGAAAGCCTGCCGTCGGTAATCCGCCTTGACGCAAAGGGTGGCATTTCGGAGTGTTACAAGCCGTGTGTAATAGGGTTACAAACTGCGTGTAATCGTGTTACACACGGCTTGTAGCCTTGGGAAAAGCCATGTTTGTGCCCGGAGGGAACCGCAGCCGCGCCTCCTTCCGTTAGAATTCGAGCAATATCCTTGCGTTAATCTGCCGCCCCGTGAGATAGTTGGGCACGGCATATTGCTGATTGGTTACATCGGTAACCCAATAGTATGAGTTCACATTGTTGATGCCTAAGAGATTCAGGCAGTCAACGCCCAGCCAGAGATTCTTCATCGCTATGTGTGCGTGGCGGTCTTCGTTGTTCACGAGGCGGTAGCTCATGCCGATGTCAGCGCGCTTATAGGCCGGTGCCCGAAACGAGTTGCGGTCCAGCTCACGATGAGGAGCAGAGAAGGGGAGGCCGTCTGCAAAGGCCAGTTTCAGATTCATCTTCCATCGTGTGGTGCCCGGGAAATAGTCGGTGAAGAACACATTCACGGCCCATTTCTGGTCGGTGGGTAGCGGCAGGGAACGCCCGTTGAGGTTCATTCTGGTGTCCATCAACGAGAGGGTTATCCATGAGTCTGTGCCCGGAACAAACTCCCCGTAGAGCTTGAGGTCTATCCCCATGGCATGTCCGCTGCACACATTGTCGCCGTAATAGACAACTTTCACATTGTTCACGGAATAGGGCACGAGGTTCTGTAATATCTTGTAGTATGCCTCGGCGGAGAATCTGAAGGGGCGGTTCATCATTCGGAACCGGTAGTCCAGCCCCGCGATGAAGTGCAGGGAGCGCTGGCTCTTGATCTTGCGGTTAAGCGTTGCCACCGTTATATGGTCGACGGTGGCGGTGTCGCGGAGCTCTTTGAAGAACGGCGCCTGATAATAAAGTCCCGTCGCGAAGCGGAACATCACACGCTCGTTGAAGGCAGGGATGATGCCCAGCGACAGCCGGGGAGAGACAATCGTCTCGCCGTTGAAGTTCCAGTGGCTCATGCGCAGACCGTAGTTCAGCGTGTAATGGGTCTGGGCGGAGTCGTTGCCGCTGCTGAAGCGCCATGTGTCCTGCAGATAGGCTTCCATGCGCGTTGCGTTCAGTTCGTTTCTGGCCTTCATGGAATAGATCATGTAGAGGTCCTTGCCTGTATGGGGGACGCTGTATCCGGCCGAGTCTCTCATCTCGTATTCGGTGGCGTTCTCCTTGATACGCTCACGCTTCAGGGTCAGCGCAGCCTCAATGTCATGCCTGCGGGACTTGTGGTTTAGCATCAGTTTCCCGCTCATCACCTTCGCCTCAAGATAGTTGCGTGCATGCTCGAAATAAGTTCCCACCCCGAGGTTCTCGCTCGTCTCTGTCTGGGTGAGCCAGTATTGCCCCTGAATGTCATATCGCTCTTGCTCCTTGGTGTGGTATGCCGAGGCCAGAAGCTTCAGCGATGTCTTGTCGGAGAATCTGTAAGCAAGGCCGAGAGAGCCGAAGAATGTGCGGAAGAGATCTTTCTCCTGACCGTCGAAGTAGACGGTGAAATTGGTAACATTCTTCATCGTGCCGAAGCTTGTACTTCGGTTGGTGGGGAAGAAGTTGTAATGACTGTCGGAAATGTTTCCGATGAAATCTATCTCCCAACGCTTGTTCGGACGATAGTTCAGATAAGTCTGATAATCGAGAAAGCTGGGCTCGTATTCTCCTTTTTCCTCAAGAGAGCCGAGCAGATACTTGGTGGTCTTGTAGCGGATTCCGTTCAGCCATGAGACCTTTTTGTTGGCAAGAGCGGCATAGGCGCTCGCCCCCAGCATGGAAGCGGACAATGAAGCCTCTGATTTTTCGGGGCGTTTATAGGTGATGTCCAAGGCCGACGACATCTTGTCTCCATACCGGGCTTCAAACCCGCCGGTGGAGAAGCCGATGCGTTCGACCATATCCGGATTGATGACGGAGAGCCCTTCCTGCTGTCCGCTGCGGACGAGGAACGGGCGATAGACCTCGATGTTATTGATGTATACGCTGTTTTCGTTGAAAGAGCCACCGCGGACATTATACTGGGAACTCAATTCGCTGTGTGTGCTTACTCCCGCCTGCGACTGAACTATGCCCTCTACGGCGTTGCCGGATGCATTTGCGGCCATCTTCATGTCTTTGGTCTTGAGCTCCTGCGTCTGCCCGCTTTGAATCCTTTCTCCTTCTACCTGTACATCGCTCAAGGTGATGTTGTCGTCATAGAGGATTACTTGTAATGTCTGTTTGCCTTTCGGATGGCGGAGCACGCGCGTCTTGGCCTTGTATCCAATCATGGAGAATTTCACGACGACGGAGTCTGCCGACCGCAAGGTTAGTTGGAATTCGCCCTTGAGGGAGGTCATTGTGGCCTTGCCTTGTGCCAGACACGACACCGAGGCCAGCTCTATGGGGTTGTTCTTGTCATCGGTTACCCGTCCTTGCAATGTAAATGATTGGGCAGTCGTTTGCAGAATGCAAGCGAAAAGGAATATGCTGAATGCTAATGTTCTCTTCATCATAACTTTAGTAACGCACGAAACGGAATATTATTGCGCCCTATGCCGACAGCCTTTCCCGTTATTCTTTTTATTCCCGATACCACCAAGAAAGCAGGCTGTTGAGCCAGCTTACGGAAAACCGGAACCAGCGAAATCTCGCAACGGGCTTCCCCCCGAAACTGAGGATGAAGTCTCGGAATCTGTTCTTGCGGAAAGGAAGACCTACATCGAGGAAGAACATGTGGGCGTAATTATGTTCGTAAGCGTGCCGGAGAGCTTTCCATATGGTCATGCGATCAGGGTGAATGAGCGGATGGCTTTTACGCTTAGACGCAAGATACCACATATAGGCGTTGCCCTCGGAATAAGCGCAGGCACATCCGCCAATGATTTTCTCCTTATATATCGTAATGAAGATTTTCGCATTCTCGCTGTTGTGGAGTTCCGCAAATTGGCCTTCTGGCGGGATGAGCCTTCGCATCTTCATGCGATAGAATCCGCTGAGCATCTTGTAGAATCCATGAACATCCGCCTCGCTTTCCGCTTCACGCGTCTCAACACCCATCTTATAGCTTTTCGTAATGCCTTTCATCATCCTGCCGGAGAGTCTTTCTTCCGGCGATTTGGAGTGTAGTGAATTGTGGATTTCCTGCCAGTGTACAGGGAAATATTTATTCTGGCGAAGATGCTTATACCCGAACATTTTCTGTGAGATATCGCTCACCTCGATAAAAAAGCAGAGTTTCCGTCGGAACTTACGCGTGATGGACTTTAGAAGAACTCCGAAGACCTCTTCCCTGTTCACCTCTTCCTCATATTCTCCTTCGCCGTATATGCGCCCTTGGGTGAAGATGTATGGAGGGAACCAAGAGCCCCGGCGACGGAGCACGGCAAGCATGTGCCCGATGATTTTGCCAGATTCGTTACTTGCAACGGCCATGTAGGGCGACTGTCCCGGTGTCTTCTCGATGATTTGGAAGAGTTCCGTGCTGTGGAAGAAGTTGCTTTGGGAAAGTTCCGGCAACTTCTCACTCCTCGTAAAAATTTTCACGGTCAGCATATAGGCACAGGTCGTCTTTGATTGTTTATACTGCAAAAATACGAAAAGTTTTGTAAAAGTGGACTGTTTTCGGTTTAAAATAGTATCTTTGCATAGATATAAAAAGAAGGAAGATATTATATCTGTTGCAAAAAAGTAAAGTAAAATGATAAACTTCGATCTTAAGAAAATACGGGCGGTTATCTTTGATATTGACGGCGTGCTCTCTGCGAACACCATCAATATGGATGGCGAGGGCCAGCCTTTACGCACACTGAACATCAAAGACGGATATGCCATCCAGCTTGCCCAGAAGATGGGAGTTAGAGTCGCAATACTTACCGGCGGATATTCGGAAGCTATAGAGAAACGGTATCGCTATCTGGGTGTAGAGGATATTTATATGCGTTGTGCCGTGAAGGTGAAGGCCTATCACGATTTCTTAGGCAAGCATGGATTGAAGAATGAGGAAATTCTCTATATGGGAGATGATATTCCAGATTTTGAGGTAATGGGCCTCGTGGGCTGTCCGTGTTGTCCCCGGGATGCCGCTTCGGAAATTAAAGAAATTTCATTGTATGTCAGTGATCTGGACGGAGGATATGGATGCGGACGCGATGTCATAGAGCAGGTGCTGAAGGCACAGGGAAAATGGTTGAATGATGCAAAGGCTTTTGGGTGGTAATAGAAACTGCCAATGAGAAGAGGTATATTGGATGTTTCGCCTGATAAGTTTGAGATATTCCGAAAATAAACTTAAGCCGTGTGGAAAGCTGTTTTGTATGACGGACTCATCAATGAAATGGAAAGATGTTTGAGAATTATAAAATAATTTTAGCGTCGAACTCTCCCAGAAGGAAGAAGCTCCTTGCCGGCCTGGACATTGCCTTTGAGGTGAAGGTTGTTCCCGGTATAGAGGAGAGCTATCCGCAAAATATTCCCGTAGAGGAAATACCGCAGTATATTTCCCGAGAAAAGGCTTCGGCATACAGGGCAACGGGAAACGAACTTGTTATTACTGCGGATACTGTCGTCGTCCTTGGAAAAGAGGTGCTTGGAAAGCCTGTAGATGACGCAGATGCCATCAGGATGCTTCGGAAATTGAGCGGAAAGACCCATCGCGTGATAACGGGAGTAACACTCACCACGGCAACAAGACAGCATTCTTTTCATGTAACGACCGAGGTAACCTTTAAACCGTTCACGGACGAGGAAATCTCGTATTATGTGATGAATTATCATCCACTTGACAAGGCGGGTGCCTATGGTGTTCAGGAATGGATAGGGTATATCGGCGTAATAGGATTGCGGGGAAGTTTCTTTAATGTGATGGGGCTTCCCGTCCAGAGAATCTACGAGGAGATGGTTAAGCTCAAAGATTAAAATAGGCGAAAGACACTATTTTTCAAAAAAGTGCCAGGGACGGATACTCCCTGTCTCTTATACACATCTCCGAGCCCACGAGACTCG
>CAUULA010000059.1:0-16525 GCA_963545855.1 uncultured Prevotella sp. | reverse complement strand
TACACTCGACTAGTCGTCGGCAGCGTCAGATGTGTATAAGAGACAGGTGTCGGAAGACAACATCACCGGACAGAAGGAGGAACACGAGTTCCCCACCCTCTCGCTGGCCAAGACCAAGAAGCCCGAAGAGCTGGCCAAGTGGGCGGAAGGGCGCCCCGTGTGGCTCTCGTGGAAGCTCGACGGCCTCACGCTGGTGGCCACCTACGACGGTGGGAGGCTCACGAAGGTGGTAACGCGCGGCAATGGACACACCGGCACCAACATCACCCATCTGGCCCGAGCCATCGGCGGCATCCCGCAGAGCATCCCCTCGCAGGGACACATCGTCATCCGGGGCGAAGCCGTCATCTCCTACGACGACTTCGAACGGTTCAACATGGAGAGCGAGGAGGAGTATGCCAACCCGCGCAACCTGGCCTCGGGCTCGCTCACCCTGAAAGATCCGGAGGAGGTGAAGGCGCGCCGCATCCGGTGGATACCGTTCACGCTGGTCTATGCCGACGACGACATCGACTCGTGGGGAGCACGCATGGACTTCCTCGAGCAGAACGGCTTCCACACCGTGGAGCACGAGCTCATTGGCCGGCCCACGCTGGAGCACATCGAGGAGGTCATCGCCCGATGGACGGAGAAGGTTACGCACCGCGTCTGCCCCTACCCCGTAGACGGGCTCGTCATCACCTACGACGACACCGCCTATGCCCGGACGGGCTCCGTGACGGGGCACCACGCCACACGGGCGGGCTACGCCTTCAAGTGGCAGGACGAGAGCGCGGAGACCCAGTTGGAGCACATCGAGTGGTCGTGCGCCGCCAACACCATCAACCCCGTGGCCGTGTTCCGCCCCGTGGAGCTGGAAGGCACCACCGTGCGCCGTGCCTCGCTCTGCAACATCAGCGAGTGCGAGCGGCTGGGAATAGGCGGCGAGGGAACGCTGCTGAGCGTGATCAAGGCCAACAAGATCATCCCGAAGGTCATCCGGGTGTCGCAGGCCGTGGGCGCGTTCACCGTGCCCGACAGGTGCCCCGTGTGCCGGCAGCCCACGGAGGTGTCGGTGAGCGAGGCCAGCGGGACGAAGACCCTGCGCTGCACCAACCCCGACTGCCCCGCCAGACAGCTGAAGAAGTTCGTGCGCTTCGTGTCGAAGGAGGGCATGGACATCGACGGTATCTCGGAGCAGACGCTGGCCAAGTTTATCAATCTGGGCTGGGTGAGCGAGCCGGCCGACCTCTACCATCTGCGCGACCACGCCGCGGAGCTCTCCCGGATGGAGGGCTTCGGCGAGCGGTCGGTAAGCAATCTGCTGCGCTCGGTGGAAGCCTCGCGCCATGCGGAAGCCCGCAAGCTGCTCTACGCCCTCACCATCCCGATGTGCGGACAGGATGTGTGCAAGCGGCTGCTGGCCGCCTATCCGCTGACGGAGCTCATCGGCGAGGCGGAGCGGGCGCAAGACCCGGCCTTCTTCGCCACCATCGACGGCATCGGCCCGGAGAAGTCGGCGTCGTTCGTCCGCTGGTGTCAGGACGGGCGCAACACGGCCATGCTGCGCCGTCTGCTCGGCGAGCTGGAACTGCGGCAGGAACAGGCCTCGCCGACGGGAGCCCGCTGCGCCGGACTCACCTTCGTCGTTACGGGCGATGTCTACCAATATAAGAACCGGGAGGAGCTGAAGGCCTACATCGAGAGTCAGGGCGGCAAGGTTACCGGCTCGGTAAGCAAGGCCACCGACTACCTGATCAACAATGACGCAAACTCCACCAGCGGCAAGAACCAAAAGGCGCGCCAGCTCGGCACGCCCATCATCTCCGAAGCGGAGTTTATCGAGAGATTCGGAAAATAGAAGCCCCTTTTCCCTCCCCTTTAGGGAGGGCCGGGGAGAGGTTTTTCAGAATGTCCACTTCGCCGCAAGGGTGGGAATGGCATAGAACCTGTTGTTCTCGCCCCGCTCGTTCCACACGAAATTGTTGGAGATCTCCACCTCCGAGCCCAGGCTGAGGTTCACGCCCTGCCAGCCCCTGAGGGTATTGAGGTTGAACCAGAACTGCGGCTCGCTCACGACGATGAGGTTGCCGCACACGCTGCGGTCGTACCACACATCGCAGAAACCGCTGAAAGTGCAGAGCCCACGGGCGAAGTTCACGCCCCACACCTCGGTGAGCTGGAAGCCGCTGAACGGCCGTGCGCCCGTATGCCCGTTCTTGAAGGCATAGCGATACATGGCCTGCACGGAGAAGGTCTTCGAGAAATCGGCGCTATGCCAGTTCCACGCGCCGCCGAGCAGGGCCACATGCTGGAACCGGTTCGCGTAGTAGGAGTCGGCCGCATGGCCGCTGGTGAGGCCGCCGTCATACTCGATGTGGGCGGCAAACCTCTTGTTCTTCGTGAGGCTGAACTCGCGGCTCACCTCCCAGTAGGCCCCCATCACGCCGTCGCCCTTATAGTCGAGGTCGACGAAGAAGAAGGTGCTGCCCCAGCGGTCGGGCTTGAACATCTCGACGGTGGTGGTTACATCCTGTCGGGGCGACAGGTCCTTGTAGAGCTGCCGGCCGAGGTCATAGTGCAACTGAATGTTCTGGGCAAAGGTCAGCGAGCACAGCAAGAGGGCCGCTGAAAGACTTAGAATTCTTTTCATGATTCGTATTGATTGTTTGTGAACTGGCCGCAAAGGTATATAAAATATATGAAACGGCGGCCTGTCAGCGGGAAATTTATTCCATTCCGGCCATGGGCGGAAACACCCGGAGCGCACCCCGGGGAGCAGAAAAAACGATTCTTTCTTGTTTATTTCACTCATTTGCGTTATATTTGCAACAGTAATCATGAGAATAGACATCATCACCGTATTGCCGGAAATGCTCGAGGGGTTCGTCAACGAGTCGATTCTGGCCCGGGCGCAGAAGAAGGGGCTGGCCGAAATCTGCCTGCACAACCTGCGCGACTACACGCTCGACAAGTGGCGCCGCGTGGACGACTATCCCTACGGGGGCTTCGCCGGAATGGTCATGCAGATAGAGCCCATAGACCGCTGCATCGGCGCCCTGAAGGCGGAGCGCGACTACGACGAGGTCATCTTCACCTCGCCCGACGGCGAGAAGTTCGACCAGCACATGGCCAACGACCTCTCCATGAGGGGCAACCTCATCCTCCTCTGCGGACACTACAAGGGCATCGACCAGCGCGTGCGCGACCACCTCATCACCCGCGAGATATCCGTGGGCGACTATGTGCTCACCGGCGGCGAGCTGGCTGCCGCCATCATTGCCGACGCCGTGGTGCGCATCGTGCCCGGAGTGATCAGCGACGAGCAGAGCGCACTCTCCGACTGCTTCCAGGACGACATGCTCTCCGCGCCCGTCTACACCCGTCCCGCCGACTACAAGGGCTGGCGCGTGCCCGACATCCTGCTCAGCGGCAACGAGGCGAAGATCAAGGAGTGGGAAATGGAGCAGAGCCTGGAGCGCACCCGGAGGCTGCGCCCCGACCTGCTGGAGAAATAGGAAGGCAACTGGACTAATCTTTAAAACATATAGTCATTATGAACATCTACACAAACAACAAGCCCACACGGTGCAACCGCCCGTTGGAATTCCTCGAGGCCCTGAGGCTCTCGTTCAGCAACATCATCAACTTCAAGGGCCGCGCCCGGCGGTCGGAATACTGGTGGACGGCTCTCGGCCTCTACCTCATCACCATCCTGGTCTACATCCTCGCCACGCTCATAGGAGCCGGGACAGCCGGCTTCGCCGTCCTCACCGACCTCCGCGCCATGGCGGCAGGAAGCCTCTTCACCACATACGCCATCATCTCTCTCTGGGGCGTAGCGGTATGGATACTGATGCTCGCGCTCATCTTCCGCCGACTGCACGACACCGGCCACAGCGGCTGGCTCATAGGAGCAAACTTCCTGCTGGGCATCGCAGGCTTCATCACCCTTGCCATAGGAACCGTCTCGGATGGAGGCTCCATACCGCTCATAGCCATAGCCGTACTCCTCCTGATCGCCCATCTCGTGCTCAGCCTCTACATCTTCTTCCTCACCCTCTTCGACAGCGATGTGGAGGAAAACAAGTACGGCCCCTCGCAGAAATACGCCCTCGAGGAGGACGAGGCCGCCGAAGCCGCTGCCGATGACTACATCGAGCAGACCCTCGAGGAGACCCTTGCGGAAGAGCAGGCCACGCCCGAGCAGGCAGAAGAATAACTCCTGATAATCAGGCGATTGCGCTTCGCATTCCTTTTAGCCGTTAAAAGCCTTCCTTTTAGCCGTTAGAAGCTTGCCTTCTAACGGCTAAAAGGCGAGTAAAAGGCCGTTAAAAGGAAAAGGGGAAGAGATGGCTCACTTGACAAGCCATGAGAAGAAGCAAGCAGCCTTCTACCGACGAGCCCCATCGGTGTTTAGCTTTTCATAAGACAAGGCCGGCACTGCGTTTCCAACCCTGCCTGTTATGGCTTTAGACCTTTTTAATGGTTAGATTATGGAATGAGGGATTTTCCCTTTGCGTTCAGTCCTATCCCACAAAGACTCCAACTCCGTCCCAACTTCTATCAGCCTCTTCCGGTTTATTGCATACCGACATAAAAATGGGATAAAACGGCAGATTGTATTTTGCATTTTCAAATAAAAATCGTACCTTTGCAGACGAAAACGCATAGGGGCGACGGCGTATACTTCCGCCTTCACATTATTTTTATGTTATGGCTTACTTATTTCTTACACTTGCCATTATTTTAGAAACAGCAGGGACGGTATGCATGAAACTTTCTGACGGCTTCACAAGGCCACTACCGGTAGTAGGAACCTGCCTCACTTACATTGCCTGTTTCTATTTCCTCTCATTGTCTTTGAAAACCATTCCGTTAGGAATTGCCTATGCTGTATGGGCAGGATTGGGAATTATATTGGGCAACATCATTGCCGTTGCGTTTTTCAAACAGCAGTTCGACTTGGCAGCAGGCATCGGCGTAACACTCATTGTTGCGGGAGTTGTCGTCCTCAATCTCTTTTCAGCGGCATCTGCACATTGAGAAAAGGCCGCAGCATATAACATCGCAGGAAACCATCAATGGAAGATTATTATAAGCCGAAGCCTTGCGCACCATAATAGTCTGGAAATAAGAAAGTAAAGGAGTAAGGCACGAAGGAACAGGGAGCTTGCTTTGTCCCCCCTCCTATAGAGGGGGAATAGTCCTCCCTCACCTTGGGGGAATCATCGGCCATCGGCCGGAGTGGTGAACAATGAGCAGACCGCACTCTACGACTGCTTCCGTGCCGACATGCGTATTCCCTATGCCCGTGGGCAGATAGGCTAATCCCGATGCTTATCGGCGAAATCTATCTTCCAATGCCCGCATCCGCTCCAGCAACTTCCCGAAAGATAGCGAGACGCCATATATCATGGATTGCCGCATGCTCCGATAATCGTCTTCCCAAGTATCCAGATATTCAGCAGGTGGCACAAGGCATATCCGCTTTCTGATGTCAGGGGCATAGTCAACGCCGCTGACGCTCGTAAACACTCCCCTGTGATGAGCGATCGTGTTCCAAAGCTCATCATCGCGAATGGCATTGACGGCAAATGGCCTGTCCATCATCTTCTCCAAATCATAAAGATGCCTGGATTTCCTGTCTGCCCGAACGGCTCTGTCGGTCGTAAAAAGTTCATGCAGCAAGAAGGCCTTTTCCAAGAAAGTCTTTTCGGGAAGAGCTGTGGTGATGGCTGGACGGACAAGGCTTGTATTGATATTGCCAAAGGCCGATGTTACCAAACTTTCAACATGGGCTTGCTCCGCGGGCTCAAAAAGAGATCTTGCCCCGATTTCCAATTGCACTTCGGGTTGAAGATAAGCGGCAGAGCCAAACACCGACTTATACAGAATATGAATTCTTCTGGGCTCAGGATAGGTATTGTCTCTTTCGCCATCAGGTTCCGGAACGACCACGCAGAAACAACCGAGGCCCTGCTCCGCAATGGCATCTCTAAGGGTTTGGGCAAAAGTATTCTTGACGAACAACGAAGAATCCTTACGCAACTTCTTGGTTTGCCTTTTCGTCAAATCGCCTTCCTGCCCAAACATGCTACGGTCGATAGCCAGATCTATATCCTCTGAGAATCGTTCTATCAGATGATATACCTTGCTCAACGAGGTTCCGCCCTTGAAAACAAGTTTGTCTGCAAAAGGCAAGGTAAAGACTATCTGCAATAGAGTCGTAACCCATAAATCTTTCTCTACAGCCTGCCCGGGCAAACCTGTCTTGTTGGAAACCTGTGTCAGAACAGTTCTCCTTTGTTCTTCGGTCAAGTTGAAGATATCACTCATACAGCCCTTTAACAATTGTCCTTATCCATGCAGGCATGAGTTTATAGTCGTTGGAAATATTTGCCCGCGGAATCTTGGAGACTATATCCCTCAATATGAGCAGTTGCTCTTTCGTTATATTCTTCTCTCCTATCTCCCTCAACGCAAAGCAAACAAGCTGAGCGGTCTTGTTCTGATAAGACAGGTTTTTGGGAACGGTGTGCCTGAACACTATACAATGCCCATTCTGCATCTTAATATTTCTCTGCGAACCGTCCGTCATAAAGACTATTCTCATAGGCACCTGTGTCGTAAGTCCTAAGAGATTCATCGCATAGGCTCCGCCCGGGGCAATTCGCGCCTTGTCCCTCTTGGCGACGCTTGACGCTATTTCCTCGTAAGAAGGATATAATACACCAAGCCCCAATACCTTATCGATTTTGGGATAATAATATATTCCGCGTGCAAGGCGTATCGTTTTCCCGTCTGCGGCCAGACGCTCTAAGGACTTAAGAACGGTTTTAGGCTCTCCCCAAGAGCTGAAATCATTAGAGAAGAATATGGTTCCCCTTCCGCGTTTCGAAATGCTTTTAATTATTTTATCCTCAATGCTTTCCATTCATATTACGGCTTGTTTTTGTCGCAAATATATAGTATTTTTGCGACATATACAACTTTTCTAAAAGGATTTTTCGGGCTTATTTGACATCGTCCGCGGCATCCGCCCCTTGCAGAAGGCCTCGCCGAGCGCATAGCCCTCCTCGTAAAGGGCTTCCAGCTTCCTCACATCTTTCTCCATCCGGCCCACCTCCACGGGCTTCTCAGGGCGGATGCAGACGATCTGCCCCGACTGCTCAAGCCGGTCCACGAGGTCGAGCTGGTCGTTGTAGGCCTTGATGCGGCGGCTCAGCGCCACCCGCAGGCGTGGATAGTTCTTGTAGAGGATATATGGAATCTTGAAGTCCTTGCCCGGACTCCGATACCCATGGTTGCGCGTGAGGACCACCACATTCTTCGGATGCCCCGTCTCCATGGCTCGGAGCACGGGTATGGAATCCACGATGCCGCCGTCGAGCATCGGTATGCCGTCCACCCGGACTATCTTGCTCACATAGGGCAAACTGCTCGAGGCACGCACGATGTCGAGGGCCTTCTGCCTGTCGTGCGACTCACGGAGATACATCGCGCCGCCCGTGAGACAGTTGGTGGTTACCATCTCGAAGTGGTCGGAATAGCGGAAGAAGGTGTCGAAGTCGAAGGGGATGAACTCGTTGGGAAACTTGTCGTAAAGCAGCTTTTGGTCGAAGATGCAGCCCTGCGTTACCAGATGGCGCAGCCCGATGTAGTCGTAGCGCGCCAGATAGTCGATGTTGGAAATGCGGGCACGGCGCGGCTGTCGGCTGATGTATGACATGCCGTTGCACGCCCCGGCCGAGACGGCTACCACATAGGGAAAGTAGAGACCGTACTTCATGAAGGCGTCCAGCACGCCGCTCGTGAACACGCCCCGCATGCCGCCTCCCTCAAGCACCAGTCCCGTATTTGAATCAATTTGCATGTGTACAGATAAATTTGTCTCCAAAGTTAGTCATTTATCTTTTATTTTTACTAACTTTGCGACAGATAAATACTAAAAATTCCAAAAATGTTCAGCAAAGAGACCTATATTCAGCGCCGCAATGAGCTCAAGAGGCTCGTCGGCAGCGGCATTATCGTGTTCTTCGGCAACAATGAGTCGCCCTGCAACTATCCCGGCAACAGCTATTATCCCTTCCGTCAGGACTCCAGTTTCCTGTATTTCTTCGGAATCCAGAGAGACGGCCTGGTGGGTGTCATCGACATAGACGCCGACCGGGAGACACTCGTGGGCGACGACATCGACATCGAGGACATCGTGTGGTACGGCTCCGTGGACAGCGTGCGGAACCTCGCCGCCTCGGTGGGCGTGGAGCACACCGCCCCGATGAGACAGCTGCAGACCGTCTTCGACGAGGCCCGGGCCAAGGGGCGCACCGTGCACTACCTGAACCCCTACCGCTATGACAACAAGCTCCAGCTCTTCGACCTGACGGGCATCCACCCCGACCGGCAGAAGGCCAGCGCCTCCATGGCGCTCATCAAGGCCGTGGTGAAAATGCGTTCCACGAAGACCCCCGAGGAGATAGAGGAACTGGAGCGCGCCGCGGAGATAGGCTACAAGATGCACACCACGGCCATGCGACTGACCAAACCCGGCGTAACGGAGAAATACATAGGCGGACAGGTAGACGGGGTGGCTCATTCCTACGGGGCACAGGTGAGCTTCGCCACCATCTTCTCGCAGCACGGAGAAATCATGCACGGCAATCCCTCGATGGCAAAACTCGAGGACGGACGCCTCGCCCTGTGCGACGCGGGAGCCGAGACCGTGAACAACTACTGCTCCGACAACACCCGCACCTATCCCGTGAACGGCCGCTACAGCCAGCGGCAGCTCGAGATATACTCCATCGTGGAGGCCTGCCACGACCACGCGCTGCAAGTGGCACGCCCCGGCGTGAAATATATGGATGTGCACTTTGCCGTCTGCCGGCTGATGTTCGACCGCCTGAAAGAGCTCGGACTGACGAGGGGCGACACCGACGAGGCACTCCGCGCCGGCGCACACGCCCTGTTCCTGCCCCACGGACTGGGGCACATGATGGGCATGGATGTGCACGACATGGAGGGGCTCGACCAGATCAATGTGGGCTTCGACGAGGAGACCCGCCCCATCCTCGACCAGTTCGGCACCAACGCCCTCCGCATGGGGCGCCGTCTCGAAGAGGGATTCGTGGTTACCGACGAGCCGGGCATCTACTTCATCCCCGCCCTCATCGACGACTGGAAGGCATCGGGACACTGCGCCGAATTCCTCAACTTCGACAAGATAGAGACCTACAAGGACTTCGGCGGCATACGCATCGAGGACGACCTGCTCATCACCGCCGGCGGATGCCGCTTCATCGGCAAGCAGCGCATACCCTATCATCCGAAGGATGTGGAGGCTTTCATGGCGAACAATTAACACAAACAACATAAAACAAAAGCAAATGAGAAAAGTATTACTGCTGGCGCTGGCGGTCCTGACGACCATGGGCGCAGGCGCACAAGGCGAGAAGAAACAGGAGAAAGAAAACAAGAACAAGCCTGTCTTCACCACCATCAAGGAGAACAAGATCACCAGCATCAAGGACCAGAACCGTTCCGGCACCTGCTGGGACTACTCCACGCTGAGCTTCTTCGAGGCCGAGATACTGAAGGCAACGGGCAAGACCTACGACCTCTGCGAGAGCTTCGTGGCCAACAAGACCTACATGGACCGTGCCATTCAAGTGGTAAGGCTGCACGGAGACTGCCAGTTCGCGCAGGGAGGATCGGCCTACGACCCCCTCTACTGCATCCAGCACTACGGTATCTGCCCGGAGGAAGCCATGCCTTTCCCCGGCAGCCTGTACGGCGACTCGCTCAATAACTTCAACGAGTTCTTCTCCGTGCTGGAGCCTTATGTGGCCGCCATATCCAAAAACAAGAGCCAGAAACTCTCCACCCAGTGGAAAGTGGGCTTGCAGGGCATCCTCGACGCCTATCTCGGCAAATGCCCGGAGAACTTCACCTATCAGGGCAAGAACTACACCCCGAAGAGCTTCGCTGCAAGCCTCGGCCTCGACTGGAACAACTATACCACCTTCACCAGCTACACGCACCATCCCTTCTGGACGGCCTTCGCCGTAGAAGTGCAGGACAACTGGCGCAACCCACTGTCATGGAATGTTCCGCTGGACGACATGATGCGCATCATCGACAACGCCATTGAGCAGGGCTACACCGTGGCTTGGGGCGGCGATGTGTCGGAAGAGGGCTTCACCCGTCAGGGACTGGCCTATGCCTACGACACCAAGAAGATGGAAAGCCTCGCCGGCAGCGACATGGCACACTGGCTCAAGCTGTCGAAGACCAAGAAGGAAAACATCGTCGACTCGCTGGGCTGCAATGTGCCCGAGCTGAAGCCCACGCAGGAGATGCGCCAGCAGCGCTTCGACAACTGGGAACTCACCGACGACCACGGCATGCTCATCTTCGGCATCGCCAAGGACCAGAACGGCAAGGAATACTACATGGTGAAGAACTCCTGGGGCGAGACCGGCGACTATAAGGGCATCTGGTATATGACCAAGGCCTTCATCGCCGCCAACACCATGGACTTCATGGTGAACAAGAACGCCGTGCCCAAGGATATCCGCAAGAAGCTCGGCATCTGATGATGGCAAGACCGCGGAGAGCAGGCTCCCCGTGAGACCGCGCCCTCCCGTTCTCGCCTCCCGAACAGGAAGCAGAATAAATTACGGCAGATTGTGATTTTTTAAAACACAATCTGCCGTTTTCTTGTATTTATTTCGTAACTTTGGACACGGATATTTGCTGACTTGCAGAATCCGCCTCGAAAACGCAAGGAAATAAAAACAATATAAATGCACTTCAAATGGAATTACCAATCACCTACACCAGAAGAAGGACAGGCAGCTAAGGAGCTGGGAGAGAAACTCAACATGAGTCCTATCCTGGCGCAGTTGCTGATTCGCCGTGGCATCACGACCGAGTCTGCAGCCAAGCGTTTCTTCCGCCCGCAGCTGGCCGACCTGATCAATCCGTTCCTCATGAAGGACATGGATGTCGCCGTGGACAGGCTGAACGACGCCATGGGGCGCAAGGAGCGAATCCTGGTCTACGGTGATTACGATGTGGACGGATGCACGGCCGTGGCGCTGGTGTACAGGTTTCTGCAACAGTTCTATTCGAACATCGACTATTACATCCCTGACCGCTACAACGAGGGCTACGGGGTGAGCAAGCAAGGAATAGACTACGCAAGGGAGACGGGTGTAAAACTGATTATCATCCTTGACTGCGGCATCAAGGCCATCGAGGAAATTGCCTATGCCAAGCAGCAGGGCATCGACTTCATTATCTGCGACCATCATGTGCCGGACGAGGTGCTGCCCGATGCCGTGGCCATCCTCAACCCTAAGCGCGAGGACGACAGCTACCCTTTCAAGCACCTCTGCGGATGCGGCGTGGGATTCAAGTTCATGCAGGCCTTTGCCAAGAACAACGGAATCCCCTTCTCGCGCCTCATCCCCTTGCTCGATTTTTGCGCGGTGAGCATAGCGGCCGACCTGGTGCCCGTGGTAGACGAGAACCGTATCCTCGCCTTCCACGGACTGAAACAGTTGAACCAGAACCCCAGCATCGGCCTGAAAGCCATCATCGACATCTGCGGCCTGAACAACCGTGAAATCTCGATGAGCGACATCATCTTCCGCATCGGCCCCCGTATCAACGCGTCGGGGCGGATGGAAAACGGAAGGGAGAGCGTAGACCTGCTGGTAGAGAAAGACTTCGGCACGGCGCGCAGCAAGGCCAAGCATATCGATGAATACAACGAGCAGCGCAAGGACATCGACAAGCAGATGACGGAGGAAGCCAACCAGATCGTGTCGCGGCTGGAAAGCCAGAAACACCGCTCGTCCATCGTCCTCTACGACGAGAACTGGAAGAAAGGCGTCGTAGGAATCGTGGCCTCGCGGCTCACGGAAATCTACTTCCGTCCCACCGTGGTGCTCACCCGCGAAGGAGAATTTGCCACGGGGTCGGCGCGCAGCATTGCCGGATTCGACATCTATTCCGCCATCAAGAGCTGCAGGGACATGCTCGTCAACTTCGGAGGCCACACCTATGCCGCCGGGCTCACGCTGCGATGGGACCGGGTGAAGGAATTCCGCCTGCGGTTCCAGAAATATGTAGAGGAGCACATCCAGCCTGAACTCACCGAGGCCATCCTGAACATCGACGCGCAGATAGACTTCAAGGATATCACCAAGAAGCTGCACAACGAACTGAAGAAGTTCTCGCCCTTCGGGCCGGGCAACATGAAGCCGGTCTTCTGCACCACCGATGTCTACGACTACGGCACGAGCAAGGTGGTGGGCCGCGATCAGGAGCACATCAAGCTCGAGCTGGTAGACTCCAAGTCGAGTGCCGTGGTCAACGGCATCGCCTTCGGGCAGAGCGGCTCCGCACGGTATATCAAGTCGAAGAGAAGTTTTGACATCGCCTATACCATCGAGGACAACATCTTCAAGCACAATGCCGTTCAACTGCAAATAGAGGATATCAGGCCGGCTGAGGATGAAGAGCTTTCTTGACATACTGCACGAGAACTTCGGCTATCCCGACTTCCGCGGCATCCAGAGGGAAATCATCGAGAGCATTGGCAGCGGCAAGGATACGCTCGGCCTGATGCCCACGGGCGGCGGTAAGTCGATTACCTTTCAGGTGCCCGCCCTTGCGCTGGAAGGGGTGTGCATCGTCATCACCCCGCTCATCGCCTTGATGAAAGACCAGGTGGCGCACCTTCGTGAGCGCGGCATCCGTGCCGCCGCCGTCTACTCGGGCATGTCGCGGCAGGAAATCATTACTACGCTTGAGAACTGCGTCTTCGGGGGCTACAAGATTCTCTATGTGTCGCCCGAGCGCATCGGATCAGAACTTTTCAAGGCCAAGCTCAAGCACATCAAGGTAAGCTTCGTCACCGTCGACGAGGCCCACTGCATCAGCCAGTGGGGCTATGACTTCCGGCCGTCCTACCTCCAAGTGGCGGCTATCCGCAAGCTGAAGCCCGGCATTCCCGTGCTTGCCCTAACCGCGACGGCCACTCCCCAAGTGGTCGACGACATTCAGGAGAAGCTGGAATTCAAGGCAAAGAATGTCTTCCGCATGAGCTTCGAGCGCAAGAACCTGGCCTACATCGTGAGGAAGACCCAGGACAAGTATCAGGAACTCGTCCACATCCTCAAGTCTGTGGAAGGCTCCTCCATCGTCTATGTGCGAAGCAGGAAGCGTTCCAAGGAAATCGCGCAGTTGCTGGAGCAGAACGGCCTGAGCGCCGTCTACTTCCACGCGGGGCTCGACTCCGCCGTCAGGGACACCCGGCAGACCCTGTGGCAGCAAGGGGAGAAACGAGTCATCGTGGCCACCAACGCCTTCGGCATGGGCATCGACAAGCCCGATGTGAGACTCGTCATCCACTTCGACTGCCCCGACTCCATAGAGGCTTATTTCCAAGAAGCCGGACGCGCGGGGCGAGACGGGCGGAAGTCTTACGCCGTGCTGCTCTACAATGGCGGCGACAAGCGCAAGCTGGAGAAGCGCATCGCGGACAACTTTCCCACGAAAGACTATATCAGGGATGTCTACGAGCATCTGGCCTACTATTACCAGATCGGGCTTGGAAGCGGACGGGGCTATACGGCCGAGTTTAACATCGACCGGTTCTGCAGCACCTATAAATACTTCCCGATACAGGTAGACTCCTCGCTGAAAATCCTACAGAGGGCGGGATATATCATCTATGAGACCGATCCGGACGCAAGCGCAAGGGTGCGGTTTCTCCTGAGCCGCAACGAACTCTATCGACTGGAGGCCGCCACCCGGCACGAGGAAGCCGTCATCACCGCCCTCCTGCGCAACTATGGTGGGCTCTTCACCGACTACTCGTATGTGGACGAAGCCTACATTGCCCAACAGGCCAGACTGAAACGCCAACAGGTATACCTTATCCTGAAGGGACTCTCGGAGCGGCACATCATCCATTTCGTCCCGCAGCGCAAGAGTCCTTACATCACCTATTCGCAAGACCGGGAGGACATGGAGAGGCTCTGTCTCCCCAAAGAAGTCTACGAAGAGCGCAAGGAACAGTTCATCCGGAGAATCCGCGCCATGGAGCACTATGCCGACAGCGACGACGAATGCCGCAGCCGACAGCTCCTGGCCTACTTCGGCGAGACGAGAGGAGCGGACTGCGACCAGTGCGATGTATGCCTCGAGCAAAAAACCGACCAACTCTCCAAGAGCCGCCTCCGAAACCCTGTCAACCAGATCATGGAACTCCTGGATGATGGGGAGGAGCATCTGATTACCGACCTGCTGCGGCTCCGGATTCCCGACAGGCAGCTGGAGGGAGCTCTCGAATATCTGGTTGCGGAAGAGAAGATTGCCGTAAACGGAAGCCGGATTAGCCGGATAAAAGAAAAGAGGTGACCCTCACGAGCCATCTCTCCTACAATAAAACACTACGCACAAAAGTTATAAAAAACTGATTTGCAATTAAATCTGCTGCAAAGATAACAAATTGATTTTGTTTCTCCAAATTTTTCAGCAGATATTTACAAACTCTGCCTTGCTGCGGGCCACCTCCACAAGTGCTTCGGCATTGCCTTCCCGCGCCTCCACATGCTTGACGACGCGGACGCAATATTCGTTCGTCGCCGTCTCCTCCATATAGAAACTCAGCCGATCGCCACCATGAGCCTCCGCCACATAGGCCATCTCGAAACGCCTCAGGAAATGCGCCCGATACCAGTCGAGCGGGAAAAGGTCAAGCACATGCTCGATATACTTCACGCTGTTGATATGCCCGTTCACATCCACATCGTTATAATGCGTCTCGAGGGTGCGCACGAGACGGGCGCGCTCCGTCATCTTAACCCTCGAGGGGGTGGCCATCGGGCACAGCTTCTCCGTCTCCACATAGGCATGGATAAGCCCGTCGTGCACCTGCAGGATATCAGTGGGCTGGCGTGTTTCCGTGTCTATCATGGCCCACACGCTGCGACCGTAGCCGAACACGGAGCCGTCTTCGCCGCTCACCTTGAAGTTTCGGTTCGTAAAGTATTTCATGGCACTTTCCACCCAGGTCTCCACGAAGAACTTGTCGTAAGCCTTGGGCATGCTCGTCATCTCGATGGCCAGGCGCGAGAGCACCCAGGTGCGATGGATGGTGGAGAGATAGTTCATGCCGAAGGAGCGGTCGCTGGAATGGAAATCGGCCGCATTGAGCATATGGTTTCCCAGATGCCCCATGAAGAGATGCTGCGAGAAGTCGCAGTGAAAAGGCTCCGCCAGAAAGGGGTAGCGCCCTACCTTACTCGATGTCTGCATGCTGTTGTCTTGGTCTTATAAAAAGAATCCCGACACTCTTGCCGAGCATCGGGACTCCCCTATGAGTTTATCTCATTGATTATTTTACATAAACAATGGCCAGACGGTTAGAGGTTGTACCCTGTACGCCCTTGCCGAGAGCCTCGTCAACTACAACGCCCTTGCTCTTCAGGTAAGCTGCCACAACATCGGCGCGAGCCTGTGAAAGCTTGTCGTTGAATTCCTTGGAACCCTCAGGAGAAGCGGTACCTACAATCTGAACATGGCGGCCTTCTGCCACACCGTCGAGAGCCTTCTTGGCCTCCTTGGTGAGAACAGACTTGCCCTGGGCGAAGGTTACGAACACGAGGTTCTCAACCTTAACCTCCTGCACGGGAGCAGAAACTTCCTTAACTACTTCCTTGACAACCTCCTTAGGCTTCTTGGCGAGCTCATTGCGGAGATCGTTGATGGTAGAGTTCAGGGCATCGATCTCTGCCTGGTCGCGGAGCTGGGCAATCTTGAAATTGTGAGTGCCGTTAGAGTTGCCGAACTTGTAGACGATACCTGCGTTCAGCTGAGCATAAGCCTTGTTGATGTTGTATTCAACACCGCTGTGTCCCAGCGCAACATAGGTTACAGGCGTCTGATGAGCATCATAGCCTTCCAAGATTGCGTCGTTCAAGCCCCAAACGACTGCCGGCTCAACATAAACCTGCCATGCCTTGTTGGCACCAAGGTTGAAAGTGAAGTCCAAGCCTACTTTTGAAGTCAGGTTATCACCCTTCTTTCCTAATTCAAAGTCTCTCGGATCGCCATAGGCTGCATTGAAGCCGCGGTTACCGAAAGCGTGGCCCCAGCCGAAGCCGCCTACGAACACGAGCTCGAACGCGCGCGGCTCACCTTGATATCCGCCGAACCAGTTGCTCAGGTTGACAGTACCCAGCAAGCTTGTATTCAGGAAGCGAACGATTGTACCTGTAGAGGCGAAAGGCTTATTTGAGAAGTAAGCGTTGCTCTCGGCAGCCAGACCGAATACCGGAGTAAACCAGCGGCCGATGCGGAGGCCTGCGTTCGGGTTCAGGTTGCCGAGCCATTTGTTGCCAGTCATCTTTGTCGCAACTCCACCATTGATGCCAATGTAGAAATTGTCGAATGTCTTGCTTTCCTCAACGGTCTGAGCGCTGTCTCTTATACACATCTCCGAGCCCACGAGACTCGACGTCATCTC
>CAUULA010000058.1:0-16986 GCA_963545855.1 uncultured Prevotella sp. | reverse complement strand
AGGCCTTTTAACCGTTAAAAGCAAGAAAAACGGACCGTAAAAAGCGGTAAAAAGCCCGGTAAAAGGTAGCTTCCGACCTTCCTTTTAACGGCAAAAAGGAAACCGAAAAGCCGTCTTTTACTTTTGCGGAGGCTTCCGGAAGGGTAAAAAGACCCTAAAAACGCTTTCTCGCCGCGTTGAAATTCCAGGCCGCTTTTGAGGCGAATGCGACGGCCGTTCGTAAAATGGGCTTGTATTTTTGCATGTTTGTAAAATGTTTTCTTTTGTTTTCCCGCTTCCCTGCCGGTTCTTCTTCATGCGGCAGTATGTGGTGAGGGCTGGTTTTGCAAATATTCGTTTTTCCGGCCCAAAAGTTGACCTAACACATAATAATGTGAAAAAACAAGCTTTTTTACGCCTAAAATGATGGGATAGTCGGGAATATTTCGTAAATTTGCGGTCTAAATATCCAAAGACTATCAATTATATAATGGCTGAAGTAAAAGAAATCAAGACTGCCCTCATCTCTGTTTTTCACAAGGACGGATTAGAGGACTTGCTCCGGAAACTGAGTGCTGAAGGAGTCAGCTTCTTGTCCACCGGAGGAACTCAAGAGTTCATCGAGTCGCTCGGTTACGAGTGTCAGAAGGTGGAGGATGTAACCACTTATCCCTCGATTCTCGGGGGTCGCGTAAAGACCCTGCATCCGAAAGTGTTCGGGGGAATTCTTGCCCGCCGCGACAATGAGGGCGACCGCGAGCAGATGCAGCAGTATGGGATTCCCGCCATCGACCTCGTCGTAGTAGATCTCTATCCGTTTGAACAGACCGTTGCGAGCGGAGCCGGCGATGCCGACATCATCGAGAAAATAGATATCGGCGGCATCTCCCTGATTCGTGCGGGAGCCAAGAATTTCAAGGATGTGGTCATCGTTCCGAGTAAGGCAGAGTATGGTTTGCTCCTCGATATCCTCAATGCGAAGGGCGCAAAGACCGACCTTGAGGACCGCAGGATGCTGGCAGCCCGTGCCTTCGGGGTCAGCAGCCATTATGACACGGCTATCCACGAGTGGTTTCAGAAGTAGCTATCCGCGGGCACATCCTTCTGTCCCTTGCCGTTGAAAGAGCGGAAGGGTGATGCCCGGACTAAAAGAACTATCAACAAAACGGAAAGGACGGGAAGGTAGAGACGGAGCGCGGGCCGCCCTGGAGCAGGTCTCTTTCACCGTAAGGCACTTCTCACTTTCTAAAAATAACAAATCAAAATATGGGATTTTTTTCATTCGTTCAAGAGATTGCAATGGACTTGGGAACCGCCAACACCATCATCATCAGCGATGATAAGATTGTGGTCGACGAGCCCTCAGTAGTGGCCCTTGACCGTCGCACAGACAAAATGATCGCCGTGGGCAGTCGGGCAAAGATGATGTATGAGAAGACGCACGACAACATTCGTACCATCCGTCCTCTCCGCGACGGCGTGATTGCCGACTTCACCGCCTGCGAGCAGATGATGCGCGGCCTCATCAAGATGGTTCATTCGGGCTCTCGCATCTTCTCGCCGTCGCTCCGCATGGTGATTGGAGTTCCTTCGGGCAGTACCGAGGTGGAGCTTCGTGCCGTCCGCGATAGTGCCGAGCATGCCGACGGCCGTGATGTCTACCTGATTTTCGAGCCGATGGCAGCTGCCATAGGCATAGGCATCGATGTCGAGGCACCCGAGGGAAACATGATCGTCGACATAGGTGGCGGCTCTACCGAGATTGCCGTTATCTCGCTCGGCGGCATCGTGAGCAACAACTCGATCCGCATCGCCGGCGACGACCTCACGGCCGATATCCAGGAATATATGAGCCGGCAGCACAATGTGAAGGTGTCGGAGCGCATGGCGGAGCGCATCAAGATTCATGTGGGATCTGCGCTTACCGACCTGGGCGAGGAGGCTCCCGAGGACTATGTCGTTCACGGGCCTAACCGCATCACGGCCCTCCCGATGGAGGTGCCCGTATGCTATCAGGAAATCGCCCACTGCCTTGACAAGACCGTGGCGAAGATAGAGAACGCCGTGCTCTCTGCCTTGGAGAACACGCCTCCTGAGCTTTATGCCGACATTGTGCAGAATGGTATCTACCTGAGCGGTGGCGGAGCCTTGCTGAGAGGCCTCGACAAGCGCTTGCAGGACAAGATAAACATTCCGTTCCATATCGCTGAAGACCCCTTGCACAGCGTTGCCAAGGGGGCGGGTATTGCCTTGAAGAATGTAGACAAGTTCTCTTTCTTGATGCGATAAGGCATGCGAAACTTACTGGAGTTTCTGTCCAGGCACAGCCACTGGCTCCTTTTCGTGCTGCTTGAGGCGCTCAGCTTCGTGCTCGTATTCCAGTACAACAGCTATCAGGGGAGCGTGTGGTTCTCCTCTGCCAATACTGTGGTAGGGCAGGTCTATGAGTGGAAGTCGCAGGTGGAGTCGTTCTTCTCGCTGACGAAGACCAACGAGGAGCTGACCCTGCGCAACATCGCGCTTGAGCAGCAGCTGAAGGGCATGCAGGCGAAGTTGGCAATTGCCACCGGCGACACCAATGTGCTGCACGGTCGTCTGGCTCAGCAGCTTTCCAGTTATCGGCTCATCAAGGCAAAGGTGGTGAGCAACTCTCTCGATAAAATCGATAATCTCATCACCGTCAACAAGGGTTCTGCCGACGGGGTGAAGGTCGACATGGGCGTGGTGAGCGGCAATGGCGTCGTGGGAATCGTCTATCAGGTGTCCCCGCACTATGCTGTCGTCATCCCGGTGTTGAACTCCCATTCCAGTATCAGCTGCATGATACAGGACAGGGGCTACTTCGGCTATCTGCATTGGAACGGAGGCTACCGCCATTTGGCCTATGTCGACGATGTGCCACGGCATGCAAAGTTCAGGAAGGGCGACTATGTCGTGACGAGTGGATATTCCTCCGTGTTTCCCTCGGGAGTGAGGGTGGGCCAGATAAAATATGTCTTCAACTCCCCCGACGGGCTCTCCTATCGTCTGAAGGTGCAGCTTGCCACCGACTTCGGAAACCTCCGTGATGTCGTCATCATTGACAACGCGCCCCTGCTGGAGCGGCAGCGACTGCTTCAGGCGGCCAGAGACTCTATCGGGACAAAGGGTAATAAGTAGGCATGATAGAATGAATAACAAGCGTAAAGGATGAGTCTGAATTTTCTGAAAGGTATTCTGCTTTTTGTGATTCTCTTGATGGCGCAGGTTCTGGTGTTGAATCATATCCACCTCTTTGACTGTGCCACGCCCTTGTTGTATGTGTATGTGGTTCTGCTCTTTCGCAGGAACTTCCCCCGTTGGGGCATCCTGCTCATAAGCTTCCTGATGGGACTTCTGGTGGATATGTTTTCTAATACTCCCGGTGTTGCTGCCGCTTCGATGACCTTTCTGGGATTTCTCCAGCCTCATGTGCTCACGATGTTTCTCAATCGCGATAGTGCCGAGGATCTGCGTCCGTCGATGAAGAGTCTCGGATTTGCGAAGTTTTTCTATTACACGGTTATCCTTCTGGTGGTGTATTGCGTCGTTTTCTTTGCTGTCGAGACTTTCAGTTTCTTCAACTGGTTGCAGTGGCTGGAGTGTGCGGGAGGCAGTGCCGCACTGACGGTTCTCCTGATTCTTGCCATTGAGAATTTGCGTAAAAGATGAAAGACTTCAATCTCTCAAACCGCCGCTTGGTAATAGGAGGGATGGCCGTGGCAATCGTGGTCGTCTACATCGTCCGTCTTTTCACCCTGCAGCTATTGAGCGATGACTATAAGAAAAACGCCGACTCCAATGCTTTCCTGAAGAAAATAGAGTATCCCTCACGGGGCTTGATCAAGGATCGCAGCGGCAAGCTGATGGTCTATAACCAGCCGGCTTACGATATCATGGTCGTAATGAATGAGGAAAAAGGCCGTCTGGACACGCTTGAGTTCTGTGAGGCATTGGGCATTACGAGGGATTTCTTCATCCGTCGGATGGACGAAATCAAGGATAGGAACAAGAATCCGGGCTATTCAAGGTTCACCCAGCAGTTGTTCATGAGCCAGCTCTCGGATAAGGAATTCAGCGTTTTCCGTGAGAAGATGTTCCGCTTTCCCGGCTTTTATGTCCAGAAGCGAAGCATCCGCCAGTATCAGTATCCCTATGCGGCACATGTGCTGGGCGATGTGGGCGAGGTCTCCGAGGGTGATATAGAGGCAGACGACTATTACCAGGCGGGCGACTATATCGGCAAGCTGGGCGTGGAACGCTCTTATGAGAGGCAGCTCCGTGGCGTCAAGGGGGTGCAGATTATGCTCCGTGATGCCCACGGAAGAATTCAGGGAAGCTATCAGGACGGGAAGTTGGACACGCGCCCCGTAGCGGGGAAAGACATCACCTTGAGCATCGACCTCAATCTCCAGGCTCTTGGCGAAAGGATGCTCGAGGGGAAGATCGGTGCCATTGTTGCCATCGAACCTTCTACGGGAGAGGTCTTGGCGATGGTCTCGTCGCCGTCGTATGATCCCCGCTTGATGGTGGGTCGCCAAAGAAGCCAGACGCACAGGATGCTCTCGCGCAATGTGTGGAAGCCCCTTCTCAACCGCGCCATTATGGGACAGTATCCCCCAGGGTCGACATTCAAGACCTCGCAAGCCCTGACCTATATGACCGAAGGCATCATTTCCCCCGGCACGATGTTCCCGTGCCACCATGGTTTTTATTATCGCGGACTGCATGTGGGATGCCACGGGCACGCCTCGCCACTCAACTTGGTGCATGCCATCAGCACCTCCTGTAACGGCTATTTCTGCTGGGGACTCTACTATATGATGGGCAACCGGCATAAATACAAGAATGTCCAGAACGCCATGAACACATGGCGAGACTACATGGTGAGCATGGGCTTCGGCTATAAACTTGGCATCGACCTCCCCGGAGAGAAGCGAGGACTGATTCCCAATGCCACTTTCTACGACAAGGCTTATAAGGGTTCGTGGAACGGCCTGACGGTGATTTCCATCTCTATCGGCCAGGGCGAGGTGAACCTCACGCCCCTGCAGATAGCCAATCTGGGTGCGACCATTGCGAATCGAGGCTACTATTATCGCCCGCATGTCGTGCGAAAAGTGCAGGGAGAGGCGCTGGACACGGCGTTTACGAGTAAACAATACACGAAGGCCGGCAAGCGTTCATACAACTATGTCGTGCAGGGGATGCGCTCGTCGGTGCTTGGCGGGACCTGTAAATGGCTCGGCCATCTTCCCTATGACATCTGTGGAAAGACCGGTACGGCGCAGAACAGGGGTCAGGACCACTCTGTATTCATGGGCTTCGCGCCTATGGACAATCCCAGGATAGCCATTGCGGTATATGTGGAGAACGGCGGATTCGGAGCCGACTTTGCGGTTCCCATTGCCGGAGTGTTGTTCGAACAGTATCTTTCGGGCAAGCTTTCCGCTGCCGCGCAGAGGGAAGCCGATGCCCTTCAGAAAAGGAGAATAGGATATGGTAAGGCGAACCGATAAGTCGAGTGGTATCATCCGCTCCGTCGACTGGTGGACGGTGGTCATCTATCTGGCCCTTCTGGCCTTGGGATGGATGAGTGTCTGTGGCGCCAGCTACACCTATGGAGACACCGACATCCTTAGCTTCAGTTCCCGTTCAGGTATGCAGATCGTTTGGATCGGCACATCCATAGCGCTGGGATTTGTGCTGCTGATGGTCGACGACCGCTTCTATGAAACCTATTCGTATGTGTTCTATTTCCTGTTGGTGCTGCTTGTTTTTCTGACGATATTCAATCCCCACGCAATCAAGGGCTCGCGTTCGTGGCTCGTGTTGGGGCCGTTGCGCCTGCAGCCGGCCGAGTTTGCGAAGTTCACCACGGCGCTGGCGGTGGCGAAGTTCATGAGTGCCTATGACTTCGATATGCACCGCTGGAAGGATTTTGCCTTAGCAGTAGGCATCGTATTGCTTCCTGTGGCTTGTATCATTGGGCAGAATGAGACGGGTTCGGCCTTGGTGTATTTCTCTTTCTTCCTCATGTTCTATCGGGAGGGAATGACCGGAAGCATCCTCTTTGCGGCGGTTGCGATGGTCATATATTTCGTGGTTGGAGTGAAGTTCGAGGATCTTTCGCTCTGGGATACGCCGACCTCGGTGGGTAGATTCGTGGTGCTTCTCCTGATACAGATATTCTCTTCCGCCCTCGTCTATTTGTATTGTAGGGACAAGAAGAGGGGCTGGATGCTCCTTGGAGGCAGCCTGGGAATCACCTTGATCTTCTTGTTTTTCTCCGAGTATGTCATCCATTTCGACATTACATGGGTGCAGATTGTGCTGACGATATTGATGATAGGCTATCTTGTGTATCAATCCTTGTCCTTGAGGATTCGTAATTTCCTCTATATCGCGCTGTTCGCATTAGGCTCCATGGTGTTCTTCTATTCTGCCGACTATGTGCTCAACAATGTGATGAAGCCCCATCAGCGGGTGAGGATCAATGTGCTTCTGGGCCTGGACGAAGACCTTGCGGGAGCCGGATACAATGTACATCAGAGCGAGATAGCCATCGGTTCCGGAGGCTTGAAGGGCAAGGGATTCCTGAACGGGACGCAGACAAAGCTGAAATTCGTCCCCGAACAGGACACTGACTTTATCTTCTGCACGGTCGGAGAGGAAGAGGGATTCCTGGGTTCTGCGGGAGTCCTGCTGCTTTTCCTCGCCTTGATATTGAGGCTGATACATTTAGCCGAGCGCCAGCCCTTTAAGTTCGGGCGGATATACGGCTATTGCGTGTTGAGCATTTTCCTGTTCCATGTCTTTATCAATGTGGGCATGGTGCTTGGCCTGACCCCCGTCATCGGCATTCCGCTGCCGTTCTTCAGTTATGGGGGAAGCTCTCTGTGGGGCTTCACTTTCCTGCTCTTCATCTTCCTGCGAATAGACGCGGCACGAAATCTGGTAAGAACCTGACGGGTCGCCGGCTCTTATTTCCCGGAAAGAATAATGCCCACATCGCTGATGCCGGGCATGATTTCGCGTTTCATGTCGTGCCGGATGCAGATGCGGAGGCTGTCTCCTTCTTTCAAATGAATCTCTCTGACGGGGACGGTGTACTGGAAATGGCTGATGCCGTTGCCCGTATGGCGGCCGTGGGCATCCACGAGTTCCGGCGCAACGGTGTCCCTCAGCACTTGATAGCCGGGGATGACGGTGGTCTCCACGATCAGCGTGAGGCGCATGAACGGAAACGAATTGTCTATTCGCAGGCCTAATTCCTCCTCATAGACACCCGCTCCGGCCATCTTGGGGACATGAAAGGAGAGGGTGTCGTTCTTCTCCCAGCCTCCTACGGGAGCGTGCTCATATCGGTCATAGACTTTGTTTCCGCAAGCCGACAGGACAAGGATATATATAAATAAGGTATAGGCCGCCTTTCGCATTTATTCTTTCTGCTCGTTTCGGGGGTTGCGGTTGTCGCCGTTTCTTTTCTCATTCCGGCTGCCCTGCTGGTTCGGATTCGGGCGCCGGTTATTACGATTCCTATTGTTGTTCCTCCTCTTGTTCCTGGCTTTGTCAAACCTGCTGAGGTCGGCTTCGGCAAGTAAGTCTACCGGTTTCTCGGCCTCTTTCATCTTACCGTTGTGCTCGAGCGACATCGGTTTCTCGCCCTTGCGGTTCATGTCGATGATTTCCCGTGCGCGCTCCACGGTGATTGTCTCGGTGTTTGCGGCAAGATTCTTGTCGGTGGAGTAGGTGATGAGCCCTGCAAGGATGTCCGACTTGAAGTAGTAATAGTCGTTGTCCTTGGTCTGGAGGACGATATCCTTGGGCGGCAACTTCTTGCCCGCCTCCATATAATCATCGATTTCGTAGTTCAGGCAGCACTTCAGCTTGGCGCACATGCCTGCCAGTTTCTGCGGATTGGGAGAGATGTCCTGGATGCGGGCGGCATTGGTCGACACGCTCGAGAAGTTCTTCATCCAGGTGGCGCAGCAGAGTTCGCGGCCGCAGGGGCCGGTCCCCCCGATGCGTCCTGCTTCCTGCCGGGCGCCAATCTGCTTCATCTCGATGCGCACATGGAAGGTGTCGGCCAGCACTTTGATCAGCTGGCGGAAGTCCACGCGTTCGTCGGCGATATAGTAGAAGATGGCCTTGTTGCCGTCGCCCTGATACTCCACATCGCCGATTTTCATCTGCAGGCCGAGGTCTTTGGCTATCTGGCGGCTCTGAATCATCGTGCCGTGCTCTCGCTTTTTGGCTTCCTCGTATTTGGTCATGTCCACGGGTTTGGCGATGCGATAGATGCGCTTGATGTCGTCGGCCGACTTCAGATTGGCTTTCTTCAGCTGTAATTTGACGAGCTGCCCCGTGAGCGTAACCACTCCGATGTCGTGTCCGGGATTGGCTTCCACGGCAACGGTGTCGCCTTTCTTCAGGTCGAGGTTGTTCACATTGTGGTAATAGCCCTTGCGGGTGTTCTTGAACTGCACCTCCACGAGATCGGTTGCCAGGTTGTTGCCCGGCACATCGGCCAGCCAGTCATAAGTGTTCAGCTGGTGGTCCTGCCGTCCGCAGCCCCTGCTGCACAGGCCTCTGTCGCAGCCGGTGCATATCTTGTATTTCAAGTTATTATATTCCATGTCCTGTCTGTTGAGTTATTTTCTTAAGAGTAATACGATCATATTGAGTGCCAGATCGAAGAAGACGATCTTCGCGTTGGCGTTCTGCCCGATGTCGCGCTGTGCCTTCTGCAGTGTTTCCGAGAGGTCGACGACATTGCCCTCGTTGATGAAGCGGGCGAAGTTTCTCGAGAAATCCTCTTCTTCGCGGGTCATGTAGTTGAGTTCCGGACGACGGAAGTTGTACATGAAGTTTTCCCTCACCATGCGCATGAAATAGCTTAGGAGCCGCCGCTGCTTCTCCCTTCCGAAGCCCGCGACGGTCTCCGTCCAGTTCTTCAGTTCCTTGATGTTGCGCCGGTAGGCAAGCCGCATGAGCATGACGAACATGTCGAGGAACTGCCGGCCTTCGCTGTCGGCCCTCAGTTCCTCCACGGCCTTCAGCCAGCTGCCGTCTGCGATGTGTGCCACTCGCCGTGCCGTGTCGGGCTCGAGGCCGCGCTTCTCGATGAGCGCCCTTTCTATGGCTCCGTCGTCGGTTCGCTTGAGGTCGATGCGCTGCACACGGCTGTAGATGGTGTCGATAAGGTGTTCGGGTTCTTCGCACACCAGGAGGAAGACCGTTTGCTGTGGCGGCTCTTCCAGGAGTTTGAGAATCTTGTTGGCGCACTCGCCGTTCATGCGCTCCGGGAGCCACATGATGCACACCTTGTAGCCGCCCTGACTCGACTTGAGGCTCAGTTTCCGTATGAGCGAGTCGCTCTCTCCGGCGCCGATCTGGGCCTGCTGGTTGGCGGCCCGCATGTGCGAGAGCCACTGGTCCATGGTGAAGTAAGGCCCCTCGGCGAGCATCTCGTGCCATTCGCGGATGAAGTCGTCGCTGATCATCTTGTGGTCTGACGAGGTGCCCGCGGGCTTGATGACGGGGAACGAGAAGTGCAGGTCGGGGTGCCCGAAGTTTTTCAGCATCGGACCGTCGCCCAACAGATAGGATGCGAAAGCCAGGGCCAGGGCCATCTTGCCGCTGCCCGTCGGGCCGCACAGCATGACGGCGTGGGGCAGCCGTCGCTCCTCCACCATCTGCATCAGGCGTTTCTTCGTATCTTCTTGTCCTATTACTTCTTCGAAGTTCATTGTGTAGGTGTTCTTTCCGTCTCGGCCGTCAGGGCTGTCGCCGCCCCGTTCTCATCGCCGCTTTGTTGCTTGCTCTTTCTACTGCAGACCGGTTATTAGGCTACAAAGTTAATAAAAAAAAGTGTCATTCCTTGACTTTTTGGATTTTTTCCTATAGGAAAAAGAAAAAATGCGGTTCATGGCCCGGTAGCACGCTGTCTGAAAAGAGTGGAAGGAGCCATTACTTCCCCGTTAACATTTTTAACTTAAAAGTTTTCCGGAAAAATGTCTCCGGAAATTCTCGAAACAGCTTTTCTCCCGCTTGGTTTTGTGTGGGAAAAAGCCCCGAAACATCCTTTCTCTCCTCGGTTGGCGGTCGTTTTCTCACCAAAAGGCCGTTAGAAGGATGGCTTTTAGCGGTCTTCTGCCGACCTAAAAGCCGTTAGAAGCAAGCTAAGAGACCGTTAAAAGGAATGCAAAAAGCCGCTTCCGGCAATTCTTTTTGCTGCTTTTGGTAGTCCGTAGAGAGGTCTTAATCTGTAAACGGCTGTATATCAAACGATTCTGGAAATCGTTCAAAACTCTCGTCTTTGCGGCCGGCTGTCTCCTTGTTTGGAAACATCGCATTCCTGCGGGGCGTTTTTTAACATTCCGGCAGATTATAGTTTCATATAAGCAATTAACTCTATAGGGATTCAGACTGCTGTTCCGAGAAGTAAGAGAGACGCTCTTTCCCGTCTGCGAATATTATGGTTTTGTTTCCTGAAGCATGCGATTCGCTTCCGTGAAAACAACTGAAGATGAACCGGGAAAGCCCGAATTAAGTGTTTTTAAGACTAAAAATAGCAGGAAGGTAGGGTAAAAATGCTCTTAAATTGTTATCTTTGTAGACAAATTAAAAACCTATTTATGAAGTTACTTAGTAGAATATTGATTCTTGCAGTTGCCGTTCTGGCGGCATCGCCCATGCAGGCAGCCCCCAAGGGAGTCGTGGATTACACCCAATATGTGAACCCCTGGGTGGGTACGGGCGGACACGGGCATGTGTTCTTAGGCGCCAATGTGCCCAACGGACTTGTCCAGTTGGGGCCCACGGAGCCTACCCGAGGGTGGGACTGGTGCTCCGGTTACCATTATAGCGACCATGTGTTGCTGGGCTTCTCCCACATGCACCTGAGCGGGACGGGCATCGGCGATCTGGGCGACATCACCTTCCTGCCCGTTAAGAGCATAGAGCAGGATTCCCTATATTTCACCCATCAGGAGGAGACCGTGCGTCCGGGATACTACGCGATAGACCTGAAAGACGCCGGGGTGAAGGCGGAGCTCACGGCCACCAAGCGGGCGGGATTCCACCGCTATACCTTCACGGGGAAACAGGGGTTTGTGAAGCTCAACCTCAAGCACGGCATCGGCTGGGACGCCTTGTCGTCGTGCAAGCTCGTGCCTGTGGGCGACGACATGATCGTGGGTTACCGCAAGTCGACGGGATGGGCCAAGGACCAGCAGGTATATTTCGCCGCGAAGTTCAATACGAAGGTGCGTTTCGTGGGCTGTGAGGACAATGTCTTCACCGTGGAGGTGGCCGATGTGTCGAAGCCGGTATTGGTGAAGGTTGGTCTTTCAGCCGTCAGCGAGAAGAACGCGGAGATGAATCTGGAGGCCGAGATACCCGCGTGGGACTTCGACGGTGCCGTCGGCAATGCGACGGAGGCCTGGAACAAGGCTCTGGGCAAGATACAGATCCGCACCAATGATGCCACGGCAAGGCGCGTCTTCTATACGGCCATGTACCACTCGATGGTGGCCCCGTCGGTCTTCAGCGATGTAAACGGCGAATACCGAGGTGCTGACCACAAGGTGCACAAGGGTGATTTCACCAACTATACCACCTTCAGCCTCTGGGACACCTACCGTGCCAAGATGCCCCTCATGACGCTCATCCATCCTGATCTGGCGACGGATGTGGCCAAGACCTTTATGAGTATCTACCGGGAGCAGGGAAAGTTGCCGGTATGGCACCTCGTCGGAAACGAGACCGACTGCATGGTCGGCAATCCCGGAGTGGCTGTTCTGGCCGACCTTGTATTGAAGGGCTTCGTGAAAGACAGGGAGGCTGCGTATCAGGCTTTGAGGCAGTCGGCCATGAAAGACGACCGTGGCCTTGACCTTTACAAGCAGTACGGCTACATCCCCTTGGACCTCGATCCCATCTATGAGACCGTTGCCAAGCATTTGGAATACGCCTTGGCGGATGCCGGGGTGGCAAAGGTGGCGAAGCTTCTGGGCCATCAGGAGGACTATGAATACTTCCGGAAGCGGGCCGAATCCTATAAGCGGCTCTTCGACCCGACAGACTGTTTCCTGAAGGGAGTAGACTCCAAGGGCAACTTCCGCACGCCGTTCAATCCGTTCCACGCCGTTCATCGTCAGGACGATTATACCGAGGGCAACGCCTGGCAGTATAACTGGCTCGTGCCGCACGATGTGCACGGCCTGGTCGGCCTTTTCCCCAGCGAGAAGGCCTTCGTGTCCAAGCTCGACTCGCTGTTCGTCGTCAGCGGCGATATGGGCGCCGAGGCCTCTCCCGATATTTCGGGTCTGATCGGCCAGTATGCCCATGGCAACGAGCCAAGCCACCACATTATTTATATGTACAACTATGTGGGACAGCCCTGGAAGGCGGCCGACTTGGTTCGTGAGACGCTCTCCACGATGTATAAAGACGACTTCGACGGCCTGAGCGGCAATGAGGATGTGGGGCAGATGAGCGCCTGGTATATCATTTCCAGCATGGGTCTCTATCAGGTGGAGCCTGAAGGCGGCCGCTTTATCTTCGGTTCTCCGATCTGGGACAGCGCCAAGCTTGACCTCGGAAACGGGAAGACCTTCGAGATTGTGGCACACGACAACAGCGCTGCCAACAAGTATATCCAGAGCTGTAAGCTCAATGGCAAGAAGTATACGAAGTCGTATATCGACTACGCCGACATCGTCAAGGGCGGGCGGCTGGAGTTCGTGATGGGCGCAAAGCCGTCTAAGTTCGGTACGGCCAGGAAAGACCGTCCGTAGCCGCAGCCTTTCTTGATTCCCGGAAAAAGCAAAGACAAGGAATATGAATTTGATCAATAAGATGATTGTTGCGGCCTTGGCGGCTCTTGCCATGCCGACGACAGCCGGCGCGCAGGCCAATGCACGGCAGAAGGACTACGGCCAGGAGTACATCGACGCCATTGCGGTAAGCACAAGATATGTGTCGAAACGCCCGAAAGAGGAGGAACGCCTGTTCCGTTCGGAGGCCATCGAAAAGGAAATCAGGCGGGTAAGGAAGCTTCTGAAAGACACCCCCTATCTGGTCTGGATGTTTGAGAACTGCTTCCCGAACACCCTCGACACCACCGTCCACTTTACCATCGATGAAGACGGGAAGCCCGACACTTTCGTCTATACAGGCGATATCTCCGCCATGTGGCTCCGTGATTCGGGGGCACAGGTGTGGCCTTATGTGCAATTTGCGAATAAGGACAAGAACCTGAAAGACATGGTGAGGGGCGTCATCCTGCGGCAGTTCAAGAGCATTTGCCTTGATCCCTATGCCAACGCCTTCAACCGTTTTCCCGACCCGAACGGGTATTGGATGAAGGACGAGACCGACATGAAGCCCGAACTTCACGAACGCAAGTACGAGATAGACTCGCTCTGCTATCCGCTCCGGCTGGCTTATGAGTACTGGAAAGTTACGGGCGACGCGAGCATCTTCGATGAGCAATGGCTCAAAACGATACAAATCATCCTCAGGACATTCAAGGAACAGCAGCGCAAAGACGGCCTCGGCAGCTATCGGTTCCTGCGGATAACAGACCGGGCACTCGACACCGTGAACAACGGCGGATGGGGAGCGCCCGTGAAGGCGGTAGGCCTGATAGCGTCGGTTTTCCGTCCCTCCGACGACGCAACGACCTTCCTGTTTCTCGTTCCGTCGAACTTCATGGCCGTAAGCAGCCTGAAAAAAGCCTCGGAAATACTGCAGACGGTCAATGGACAGGCGGCTCTCGCCAGGGAGTGCGCCGACCTCGCGTCGGAGGTGCATGAGGCTCTGATGCGATATGCGGTCTGCAACCATCCGGTCTATGGCAAGGTCTATGCCTTCGAGGTGGACGGTTTCGGCAACCAGCTCCTCATGGACGACGCCAATGTGCCCAGCCTCCTGGCCATGCCTTACTTAGGCGATGTAGACATCGACGACCCTGTCTATCAGAACACCCGTCGTCTCGTGTGGAGCGAGGACAATCCCTATTTCTTCCGCGGCGAGGCCGGCGAGGGCATCGGCGGGCCCCATGTGGGCTACGACATGGCATGGCCGATGAGCATCATGATGCGCGCCTTCACCTCAAGAGACGACTCGGAGATCAGGCAGTGCATACAGATGCTGATGGATACGGATGCCGATACGGGCGTGATGCACGAGAGTTTCAATGTGCATAATGCGGCCAACTATACCCGTTCTTGGTTCGCCTGGCAGAACACCTTGTTCGGAGAACTCATCCTGAAGCTCGTGAACGAGGGGAAGACAGACCTCCTCAAGTCTTGTAAGAAATAAAACCAAGGGGCATGAAAACGCCCTACTAAAAAGATATGGAAAGTAATAATGTCAAAAAGGTGAGCCCTGTGGCATGGGTTCCTACCCTCTATTTTGCCATGGGAATGCCGTTCGTGGTGTTGAACATGGTGTGTACGCTGATGTACAAAGGCATGGGCGTGAGCGACGCGCAGATAGCTTTCTGGACCTCGCTCATCATGCTTCCGTGGACGCTGAAGCCTCTCTGGAGCCCGTTCCTGGAGCTTTACAAGACCAAGAAGTTCTTCGTGGTGCTCACGCAGGTGCTCTCCGGAATTATGTTTGCCCTCGTGGCGTTTGCCCTGAACCTGCCGGACTTCTTCGCGGTAACCATCGCGATGCTCGCCGTGATTGCCATGAGCGGAGCCACGCACGATATTGCGGCCGACGGAACCTACATGGGCGTGCTCTCCAAGGAGGACCAGGCCAGGTGGATAGGATGGCAGGGAGCCTTCTATAACATTGCCAAGATTGCCGCCACGGGCGGTCTCGTATACCTTGCGGGAACCTTCATCGATGCCTTCGGGGTCGCCAAGGCCTGGATGATCATCATGCTCATCATCGGCGTTATCATGTGCTGTCTGGGCACTTACCACTTCTTCATCCTCCCCACCGACGGCAAACAGGCCCGAGAAGGCATGACGCTGAAGCAGAGCCTGACGGAACTCTGGGCGGTCTTCGTCGACTTCTTCGAGAAGAAACATATATGGTATTATATCGCCTTCATCATCCTCTATCGCTTTGCAGAAGGCTTCGTGATGAAGATCGTGCCGCTCTTCCTGAAGGCGTCTCGGGCCGACCAGGGCCTTGGAATGAGCGAGCAGGAGATCGGACTCTGCTATGGAACCTTCGGCGCGGCGGCCTTCGTCGTGGGCAGTATCCTCGCCGGGTATTACATCTCGCATCGGGGACTGCAGCACACACTGTTCAAGCTGGCCCTGGTCTTCAACCTCCCGTTCGTGGCCTACACGCTGTTGGCGCTGTATCAGCCCGAGAGCCTGTGGCTCATCGGCGGCGGCATCACCCTCGAATACTTCGGCTATGGCTTCGGATTCGTGGGCCTGACGCTCTTCATGATGCAGCAGATAGCCCCCGGAGAGCACCAGATGAGCCATTATGCGTTTGCCTCCGGCATCATGAACCTCGGCGTGATGCTGCCCGGTATGATAAGCGGCGTGGTGAGCGACGCGCTGGGCTACCGCCACTTCTTCATCTTCGTGCTCTTCTGCACGATACCGGCACTGCTGATCACATGGTTCGTTCCCTTCACCTATCCCGACAAGAAAAAAGAATAACAACAATATAAACAAGATAGAAAATGAGTAAATTAATCATTCAGGGACAGCCCCTCCCCAACATGCCGTGGGAAGAGCGCCCGACAGACTGCAGGAATGTGATGTGGCGCTGCAGCCGGAATCCGATCATCCCGCGCGACTTACTGCCCACGAGCAACAGCATCTTCAACAGCGCCGTGGTACCTTTCAAGGACGGCTATGCCGGCGTTTTCCGCTGCGACGACACCAATCGCCGCATGGTGCTGCATGTGGGATTCTCGAAGGACGGCGTCGACTGGAACATCAACGAGGAACCTCTGCGCTTCCGGTGCGACAATCAGGAAATCGGGCAGTGGGTCTATGGCTACGACCCCCGCGTCTGCAAGATCGACGACCGCTGGTATGTAACCTGGTGCAACGGCTATCACGGTCCCACGATCGGCGTGGCCTGGACAGAGGATTTCCAGACTTTCCATCAGCTGGAGAACGCCTTCCTGCCCTATAACCGCAACGGCGTGATGTTCCCGAAGAAGATAAACGGCAACTTCGCCATGCTTTCCCGTCCTTCCGACACGGGTCATACGCCCTTCGGCGACATCTTCTACAGCGAGAGTCCAGACCTTGAATTCTGGGGTCGCCACCGTCATGTGATGGCACCGGCGGCGTTTGAGGTGAGTGCATGGCAATGCATGAAGATCGGCGCAGGCCCCATCCCCATCGAGACATCAGAAGGCTGGCTGCTGTTCTATCACGGTGTTCTGCGCTCCTGCAACGGCTATGTCTACAGTTTCGGCTCAGCCCTGCTCGACCTGGAGCAGCCCTGGAAGGCCATCTACCGCTCCGGCCCCTATCTCATCTCGCCGCAGACGCAGTATGAGCTCACGGGCGATGTGCCTAATGTCTGCTTCCCCTGTGCCGAGGTTCACGACCCCGAGACCGGCCGCGTGGCCGTGTACTACGGTTGCGCCGACACCGTTACGGGGCTTGCCTTCGGGTATATTCCCGAGATTCTGGAGTGGACCAGGAAGACCAGCATCATCTAAACCCCGCACAGGCACTTCTCTCCGGAGAAGAGTTTGATATTCAGGAAGGAAGCCGGAGACAAGGCTTCCTTCTTTCGTTTGTGGATTCCGGCAAATACAGAAACGGCAGGAAATGCGGCAGAGGGCAGCCCCCGTTTCCCCCACGGCTGTATCCTGCCTGACGAAATCGGCGAAATCGTAGCACGAAATCGCCGGTTTTGTCATTCAATCTCGCCGATTTCGTCAGCCAGGAAGCGGTGAGAAGGTTGCGCAACTTTTATTCTGTCCATGGATAAATATCTGTCTCTTATACACATCTGACGCTGCCGACGACTAGTCGAGTG
>CAUULA010000057.1:0-17200 GCA_963545855.1 uncultured Prevotella sp. | reverse complement strand
AGATGACGTCGAGTCTCGTGGGCTCGGAGATGTGTATAAGAGACAGATTCTTGCCAGTATCATTGGTTTCGGCCTCTTTGCCTTCATTGCTGAAGAGTTGTTCCGTTCTTGCGACGCAACGAAGAATGAACAGCGCCAGCAGGTAGGCCAGGTGTTAGGCGAGAAAATCAATGTGCAGGACTTCCAGGCGCTCATGGAAGAGTATCAGGAAGTTATCAAGATGCAACAGGGAGCCGAGAATCTGAACGACGAGCAGATGAACCAGGTTAAGGACATGGTCTGGAACACCTATGTGCAGACCAAATTGGTGGAGAACGAGGCTGAGAAGCTTGGCCTGACCGTAACCGACGAGGAGATGCAGAACATCATGCGGATGGGCATCGACCCCATGCTCCAGCAGACTCCGTTCGTAAACAGGCAGACGGGACGCTTCGATGTAAACGCCCTTCAGAAGTTCCTTGCGGACTACAAGGCACAGCAGGCTGCACCCACACAGGTAGCTGAACAGTATAATACGCTCTATAAGTATTGGACTTTCATAGAGAAGACCCTCCGTCAGCAGACCCTTGCGCAGAAATATCAGAGTCTGTTGGCTCACTGTCTGCTTTCAAATCCCGTGGAAGCCAAGGCCTCCTTCGAGGAAGAGAACCAAGAGGCACAGATTCAGCTTGCCTCCCTTGCTTATTCGAGCATCGATGACAGCAAGGTGAAAATAGAGAGTTCCGACTTGAAAAACAAGTATGCCGAGATGAAGGCACGCTTCCAGCAGTATGTGGAGAGCCGTGATGTGAAGTATGTAGACATAGAGGTAACTCCCTCGCAGGCCGACCGCGCCGCCCTCAACAAGCAGTTTGCCGAATACCATACGCAGCTTGCCGCAGCGGCCGATCCTACAGATGTGGTTCGTAAGAGCGCTTCCCTGGTTCAATACCTGGGCATTCCCCAGACCCGGGAGGCTTTCCCGATGGACATTGCAGCCAAGCTCGACTCTATGGCAGTAGGCCAGGTTTCCGCTCCGACAGAGAATGAGCGGGACAACACGATGAACCTAATCAAGCTCGTTGCCAAGCAGCAGATGCCCGATTCCATCCAGTATCGCCAGATTCAGGTGGGAGGTGAGACCGCCGAGGCTGCCCACAAGACCGCAGACTCCATCTATACAGCCCTTGCGGGCGGTGCCGATTTCGAGGCTTTGGCCAAGAAATACGGGCAGACAGGAGCCAAGACCTGGATTACATCAGCCCAGTATCAGGGCGCTCCTTCTCTGGATGCAGACACCAAGAACTATCTCTCTGCCCTTACCACGGCAGGCGTGAACGAGACCAAGAACATTGTCCTGACCCAGGGCAACATCATTTTCCAAGTGCTCGACCGCAAGGCAATGGTTACAAAATACACCGCGGCCGTCATCAAGAAAGACATAGAATTCTCAAAGGACACATATAGTGCCGCTTACAACAAGTTCAGCTCCTTCGTGAGTGCCAACCAGACAGCGGAGTCGATAGAAAAGAATGCTGCCAAGGCTGGCTATATGGTGCGGGAGGCCAACGATGTTACCACGGCGCAGCATTACCTTGCGAACATCCACGCTACCCGTGATGTGTTGAAGTGGCTGTTTGAAGCCGGCGAGGGCGAAGTGTCTCAGATGTATGAGTGCGGCGACAACAACCATCTGCTCGTGGCCATCTGTTCGCGGATTCACCCCGTCGGATATCGCACCTTGGATGATGCCCAGGTTCGCGAGATGGTAAGGGCAGAAGTGCTGAAGGACAAGAAGGCCGAGCAGCTTGTTGCCAAGCTGAAGGGCGTAAGCTCCGTTGCGGCGGCCAAGGCTAAGGGTGCCAAGGTGTCTGCCGTTAACCAGATTACATTCTCCGCCCCTGTATTCGTGATGGAGACAGGTGCCAGCGAGCCGGCCTTGAGCGGTGCCGTTGCGGCTACTGCCAAGGGTAAGTTCTCCAAGAACCCCGTCAAGGGAAATGCCGGCGTTTATGTCTTCCAGGTTACGGGCAGGACGCAGCGTCCGGGCAAGTTGGACGCCAAGGCTCAGGAGGCTAAGCTCCGCCAGAGAGCCATGCAGTATGCGGGCAACTTCATGAATGAGCTTTACCAGAACGCGAAGGTCGTAGACAACAGATATCTCTTCTTCTAATCGGAGACTTGCGATATTTCAGAGAGTCCCAACATCCGTCTCGGATGTTGGGACTCTTCTTTGTTCCGGGAATGGGAGACGGCTCAGAGCGTTACGAAATCGCCGATTTCGTCGGACAATCTCGGCGATTTCGTCGCACGATTTCGCCGATTTCGTCATTCTGCCGACGGCTTCCCGTCCTCCGCCCCTATACGGCGGGCGGGACATCCCGGCGCAGTCTCTTCGTAGAGGGCACAAAAAAGAGTTGCCCTTGGGTGGCAACTCCTATGGTGCGGAAAGGTCTTTCTCGTTTCTTGGCGCGGCCTCCGGCAGGTCAATACACGCCGTCATCCTCGCTGATATCCTCCGCCTCGAGGTTCAGATCATCGGGGTCGGCGTCGAAGGTGGTGCGATAGCTTTCCTCCGTGAGCTTTTCCTCGTCGAAGGTGTCCTCGTCGTCCTCGTCCAAACTCTCTCTCTCCTCGATGTCCTCCTCTTCTTCCTCTTCAAGGTCGTCGTCGCTGCTCTTGCGCCGCTTTTCCTCGTCCTGTTCCTGTTCCGGCCTGAAACGGAGCTTCTCCATCTCGGGCTTTGCCTTGGCAAAGATGGCTTCCACCCATGTTCCCTTGGAGATCTCCAGAACCTCGAAGCCGTCGGCAACTTTTTTCTCATACATTCCCCCCACTTTGTGCAGACGCTCCTGGGGCAGGGTGGTGGTGCTGATGTCGAAGCCTTTCTCAATGATGTCCTTGATGTTCTGCGGCAGCGATTCCCATCCGCTGCCGAAATTTCGGTCGAGCACCTCTATCAGCTTGGCCGCCGAAATGTGGTGGATGTTCTCGTAGGTGAGGTCGGTAACGCGCGTGATGGGGCGCTTCTTAATACCCCATTTCACCTTTGTGCTGTCATCCATGCGCACATTTCCGACCTTGAATCCCCGCTCCTCATATTTCTTCAGCACTTCGGGCTTGTCGATCTTGATTTCTTCTATCTCGAAAGCACTGCGTATGATGTCGGTATAACGGCGGATGTTATCCCTGAAGTCTGCCTCCTTGTCTCCGGCTTCCCATAGGCGGAAGATGTCGTTTTCCTGAAGATCCCAGACATTGCTCTTGTTAAGTGTCTTAATTGTAATTGCCTTTTTGTCTTTCATTAATGATTCAATTTTGCTGCAAATGTAAGTACTTAATTCTTAATTCGCAAACTTTTGATGGAAAAAATTCATCCGTTTCTTATCTTTTTCGTAACTTTGCGGATAATGAGTGAGCCATTAGCCGAGCGAATGAGGCCTCGCACGCTGGACGACTATGTGGGTCAGAAGCATCTGGTGGGCAAGGATGCGGTGCTGCGTAAGATGATAGACGCAGGCCGTGTATCTTCGTTTATCCTCTGGGGACCGCCCGGAGTGGGGAAGACCACACTGGCTCAGATCATTGCCAACAGGCTCGAGACGCCGTTCTATACACTGTCCGCCGTAACCAGTGGAGTGAAGGATGTGCGCGATGTCATTGAGCGGGCGAAGAACGGTAAGTTCTTCAATAGTGTTTCACCGATTCTGTTCATCGACGAAATCCATCGTTTCTCGAAGTCGCAGCAGGACTCTCTGCTGGGCGCCGTGGAGCGTGGCATCGTAACTCTTATTGGCGCTACGACGGAGAACCCCTCGTTCGAGGTCATCCGCCCGTTGCTTTCCCGCTGTCAGCTCTATGTCTTGAAGCCGCTGGAGAAAGACGACCTGCTTCAGTTGTTGGAGCGCGCCGTCACCCAGGATGTCGAACTGAAGCGGAAGCACATCGTGTTGAGGGAGACCGGGGCGATGCTTCGCTATAGCGGGGGCGATGCCCGCAAGCTGCTCAACATTCTGGAACTGGTGGTGGACGCTGCCAATAGCGACGAGGTGGAAATTTCCGACGAGCTGGTGGAAACGCGGCTCCAGCAGAATCCGCTGGCCTATGACAAGGACGGCGAGATGCACTATGATATCATCTCGGCCTTCATAAAGTCTATCCGGGGAAGCGATCCGGATGCTGCTCTCTATTGGATGGCGCGCATGATAGAGGGGGGTGAAGATCCGCAGTTCATCGCCCGCCGACTGGTGATAAGCGCCGCGGAGGACATAGGCTTGGCCAATCCGAACGCCCTGCTCCTGGCTAATGCCGCCTTTGACGCCGTGATGAAGATTGGCTGGCCGGAAGGGCGCATTCCCCTTGCGGAGGCTGCGGTCTACCTGGCCGCCAGCCCAAAGAGCAACTCGGCCTATATGGGAATAGCCTCTGCGCTCGACTTGGTGCGGAAGACGGGCAACCAGCCCGTGCCCTTGCACCTGCGTAACGCTCCCACCAAGCTGATGGAGCAACTGGGATATCATGACGGATATAAGTATGTGCATGACTTCCCGGAGAACTTTACGGAGCAGCAATACTTGCCGGAGGCCCTTCAAGGCGAGCGTCTCTGGCATGCCCAGCACTCACCCTCTGAAGAGAAACTCTATCAGCAGATGTTGCGTTGTTGGAAAGATAGATATAAAGATTAAGGAGAAAAGAAAATGAAGATTGTGGTTTTAGACGGTTATTCAGTCAATCCCGGTGATCTCTCATGGGATGGATTGAAGGAAATGGGCGAAGTCGTGGTCTATCCTCGTACTGCGCCTGACGAGATATTGGAGAGAGCCAAGGAGGCGGATGTAGTCCTGACAAATAAGGTTCCGTTCCATGCGGGTATGCTTTCAAAATTGCCCAAGTTGAGAATGATAGGCGTTCTGGCCACGGGATTCAACATCATTGATACCGAGGCTGCAAGGGCGCAGGGCATCACGGTCTGCAATATTCCTGCCTACAGCACCGACAGCGTGGCTCAAATGGTGTTTGCCCATATATTGAACATAACGAACAGAGTGGACAGCTTTGCCCGTCAGAACCGTGAGGGGCGGTGGAGCCAGAACCCTGATTTCTGTTATTGGGACGCTCCCATCCGTGAGTTGGCCGGCAAGACTATCGGCATCGTGGGGCTTGGGAGCATCGGATGCAAGGTCGCGAGGATTGCCCGCGACTTCGGAATGGATGTCTTCGCGCATACCAGCAAGAACTCTGCCGACCTCCCCGAGGGGATACAAAAGACCACGATGGAAGGCCTCTTAGGCGTGAGCGATATCCTCACCTTGCATTGTCCCTTGACTCCGGAAACCCGTGAACTGATCAATAAAGACAGTCTCCACAGGATGAAGCACGGGGCTATCCTGATTAATACAGGCCGTGGTCCGCTGGTCAATGAGCAGGATGTGGCCGACGCTCTGGCATCTGGTCAGTTGGCGGCTTATGGCGCGGATGTGATGTGTTCGGAGCCTCCCGCTGCCGATAATCCTTTGCTTTCGCAGCCTCATGCGTATCTTACTCCCCATGTGGCATGGGCTACGCGTGAGGCCCGAGGCCGCCTGATGGAGATAGCGGTGGCAAATGTGAGAGCCTTCGGAGAGGGGAATCCTCAGAATGTGGTTAATCAATAGCCATGACTCTCTACGCTGACTTAGAGTTTGCCCATACGGTTCAGCAGGTGCTGGAGTTCGTCGGTACTTTTGCCTTTGCCATTTCTGGCATCCGTCATGCGGCCGGGCAGAAGTTCGATTGGTTCGGAGGCTTTGTCTGTGGAGTTGCCGTAGCCATCGGCGGAGGTACCATCCGCGATGTGATGTTGGGTGTTACGCCGTTCTGGATGACCTCTCCCGCCTATCTCATCTGTACCGCCTTGGCCCAGGTGTTTGTGGTTGCCTTTAAGAAGTATCTTCGTCCTTTGGACAACGCATGGTTTGTGTTTGATACTCTCGGATTGGCGCTTTTCACCATAGCAGGCATCCAGAAGACACTGGCCTTGGGCCATCCTTTCTGGGTTGCGGTCATCATGGGCTGTATAACAGGAGCTGCGGGCGGGGTCATCCGTGATATCCTGCTGAACAAGCAGCCTGTCATTTTCCAGAAAGAGATTTATGCGAGCGCAAGCATCGGGGGTGGATTGCTTTATTGGGGCATGATAGAGTTTGGAGTGAATGTCGGCATTACGGCACTGGCGACATTCTTGTTTATCTGCATGATCCGTTTCCTTGCGGTGCGTTATCACATTTCCCTTCCGGTCTTGACCAGTGAGGATAATGGTTGAAGGATATATCAAAAATCAAGGGGGCAGGTTTCCCGATTGAGAATCTGCCCCCTTGGGTTCGGTCTGTCGTTGGAGTTTAGTATGCAAACAGAGGATAATCCTTCATGGTCGCATTCACTTTCTCTCGGACTCCGGCTATAACCTGCTCGTTCTCCGGTGCCTGCAGAACCTCGTCGATAAGGTCGGCAATCAACAGCATCATGTCTTCCTTGGCTCCTCGGGTGGTCATTGCGGCCGTTCCAAGGCGGATGCCGGAGGTCTGGAACGCGGAACGCTCATCGTAGGGAACCTTGTTCTTGTTAACCGTAATATCTGCTGCGACAAGGGCATTTTCTGCCACCTTACCTGTCAGCTCCGGATATTTAGGACGCAGGTCGAGCAGCATAGAGTGGTTGTCTGTACCCCCGCTTACGATGGCAAATCCCTTATCAACCAAGGCTTGGGCCAGAACGGCGGCGTTTTTCTTAACCTGCGTGGCATATTCAGTCCATGAAGGTAACAGGTTCTCACCGAACCCGACAGCCTTGGCAGCGATGACATGCTCTAACGGCCCGCCCTGTATGCCTGGGAAAACGGCACTGTTGATGAGTGAGCTCATCATTCTTATTTCCCCTTTCTTGGTGGTCTTGCCCCATGGATTGGGGAAATCCCTGCCCATCATGATGACGCCTCCACGCGGGCCACGCAGTGTTTTGTGGGTTGTTGTGGTAACAATGTCGGCATATTTAACAGGGTTGTCAAGCAAGCCGGCAGCTATAAGACCGGCAGGATGCGCCATGTCGATCATCAGCAAGGCACCCACCTCGTCGGCAATCTTACGCATGCGGGCATAGTCCCACTCCCGGCTATAGGCACTTCCGCCGCCGATCATCAGCTTGGGCTTGTTCTCCAAGGCCAGTCGCTCCATCTCGTCATAGTCCACACGGCCGCTCTCCTTGTCGAGGGTGTAGCCTATGTGGTGGTAGAGAATGCCCGATGTGTTGACCGAACTGCCATGCGAAAGATGCCCGCCTTGGTCGAGGTCGAGTCCCATAAAGGTGTCGCCGGGCTTCAGGACGGCGAGAAGAACAGCCTGATTAGCTTGTGCTCCCGAGTGCGGTTGCACATTCGCGAACTCCGCGCCGAAGACTTTCTTCACCCGTTCGATGGCCAGATTCTCCACCTCATCTACCACCTGGCAACCGCCATAATAGCGGTGAGCCGGAAGTCCTTCGGCATATTTGTTGGTGAGATAGCTCCCCATTGCCTGCATGACCTCGTCGCTGACGAAGTTCTCTGAGGCAATAAGTTCCATCCCCCTTAACTGGCGTTGATGTTCTCTTTCGATTAATTCGAAAATTTCGCTGTCTTTTCTCATAATATTATAGGGTGTTTTAAGTATGTAAGTCTTGTTTTTCAGCAGAGTTTCACTTTGCTGATGTCCTGTTCCTTGTCGCAATAGCGGCACTTGATGATGCCGTGTTCTTTGTCGACGACATTGAATACGGTCTCCATCGGCTCGTTATTCGTGATGCAGACGGGGTTGTTGCATTTCACGATTCCCCTGATCTCGTCGGGCGTTTCCACCATTTTCTTCTCCGAAACCTCATAGTCGTGGATGATGTTGAGCACCGCCTTGGGGGCGACAACAGACAATTGTGAGATCTCCGCGTCGGTAAAAAACTTGTCGGAGACCTTGATGATACCTTTCTTTCCGATTTTCTTGGACTCGAAATAATTGCCGATGGTAACAGGAGTGGTGAGTTTCTCCAATCCGAGAACCGACACCACCTGATAGGTTTTCTCGGCTGGAATATGGTCGATAACGGTGCCATTCTCAATGGCGGCTACCAGTCGTTCTTTCTTATTCATGGTTCGATGATGGTTTTATCGTTCTTAACCTCGTCCAATGAGATGCCGAGGCAATAACAGAAAATGGCCTCACGGGCATAGAGCCCGTTCTTGGCCTGCTGGATGTAGTAGGCATGCGGGTTCTCGTCCACATCATACGCGATCTCGTTCACCCGTGGGAGAGGGTGCAGGATCTTCATGTTTGGCTTGGCCAGACCGAGCATTTCGTTCTTCAGGATATACACATTCTTCACGCGCTCATACTCCATGAGGTCGGAGAAGCGTTCTTTCTGCACGCGCGTCATATAGAGAATGTCGGCATCGGCGATGACTTTGTCGTTGAACGCGGTATGCTCCTGATACTGTATGCCCTGCTCTTTGCAGTAGAGCTTGTACTCCTGCGGCATGGCAAGTTCCTTTGGCGCGATGAAGTGAAAGGTCGGATTGAAGTGCCGCATGGCCATGATGAGCGAGTGAACGGTACGCCCGTACTTCAAATCTCCTACCAGATAGATGTTCAGATTGTCGAGTGTTCCCTGGGTCTTATAGATGGAATAGAGGTCGAGCAGACACTGTGAGGGGTGCATGTGAGCCCCGTCTCCGGCATTGATGATGGGCACGGGAGCCACCTCGCTGGCATATTGAGCCGCTCCCTCTATGTAGTGCCGCATGGCGATGATGTCGGCATAGTTGCTCACCATGAGCAGGGTGTCCTTCAGGGTCTCCCCCTTGGTGGTGCTGGAAGTCTTGGCATCCGAGAAACCGATGACCCTTGCGCCGAGCCGGTTTGCCGCTGTCTGGAAGCTGAGCTGGGTGCGGGTGGAAGGTTCAAAGAAGAGCGTGGCCACGAGTCGCCCTTTCAGCAGTTCCCGGTTGGAGTGTTTTTCAAACTCCTGCGCCATTTCGAGCAGATAGAGCAGCTTCTCTTTCGAAAGGTCGGCAATCGTTACAAAGTTATGTTTTTCCGTCATGTTGTGGGTCGATGGTTGTGATTCGACTGCTAAGTTACATATAATTTTTAATTTAATGGTGCTATTTCAAAAGAAAAATTGTATTTTTGCATATATTTATGGATATTGGCAGATGAGAAAATTGTTTATACGCTTCCTCTGGATAGCTCTTGTTTCGATAGTCGGCATCTCGTTGATGGCTTTCGCCGCAATCTGGAACGGCTGGGTGGGATATATGCCCGAGATGGCGGATATCATGAATCCGCTCGACCGGTCGGCCACACAGGTGTATTCTTCCGACGGCATTGTCATGGGTACATGGAGTGCCAATCACGAGAACCGCATCATCATCCCCTATTCCAAGTTGTCGCCCCATCTTGTCCATGCGCTGGTGTCTACCGAGGACGAGCGCTTCTACGACCATTCGGGGATAGACTTCGTGGCCCTGGGGCGAGCCGTCGTCAAGCGCGGCATCTTCCGTCAGGAGAGTGCCGGCGGAGGATCTACCATCACCCAGCAGTTGGCCAAGCAACTTTATTCCTCGGTCGCCCATTCCTCGATTGAGCGGCTTTTCCAGAAGCCGGTGGAGTGGGTCATCGCCGTCAAGCTTGAGCGCAACTTCACCAAGGAGGAGATTATAGCCCTTTATCTGAATAAGTTTAACTTCCTGCATAACGCCGACGGTATCAAGACGGCGGCAAATACTTACTTCAACAAGGAGCCCGGCGACCTCACCGTCTGCGAGGCCGCTACGCTGATAGGACTGTGCAAGAATCCGGCGCTCTTCAATCCCGTTCGCTTCCCGGAGCGCAGCAGGGAGCGGCGCAATGTAGTTCTCGGGCAGATGCAGAAGGCGGGCTACCTTTCCGGAGAGGAATACCGCACCTATTGCGCGGAGCCTCTGAAGCTCAACTTCCACCGCATCGACCACAAGGACGGCACGGCTGCCTACTTCCGGGAGTTCCTGCGACAGTATATGACGGCCAAGCGTCCCGATCGAGACGACTATCCCTCCTGGAACCAGAACCAGTATGTATTCGACTCAATTGCATGGGCGTCAGACCCTTTGTATGGATGGTGCAACAAGAACTTCAAGTCCGACGGCAAGCCTTATAATGTCTATACCGACGGGTTGAAGGTCTATACGACCATCGATTCGCGGATGCAGCAATATGCCGAGGAGGCTGTCTATAGCCATGTGGCTAAGTTCCTGCAGCCAAAGTTTTCCGCGGAGAACCGCCGCAAGCCGAATGCCCCGTTTACCGACAAGCTCACCGCCAAGGAGGTGTGCCAGATTCTGAATCGCTCGATGAACCAGAGCGAGCGTTACAGGGCCATGAAAGCGGCCGGCGCAAGCGACGAGGAAATTCGCACGGCCTTCCGTACGAGGACACCCATGACGGTGTTTACCTATCACGGGGAGATAGACACCACGATGACACCTTTGGATTCCATCCGCTATTACAAGTCGTTTCTCCGGGCGGGATTCATGAGCATGGATCCCAAAAACGGCAATGTGAAGGCCTATGTGGGCGGACTGGACTACAATCACTTCATGTATGATATGGTGATGGGCGGTCGCCGACAGGTGGGATCCACCATCAAGCCGTTCCTCTATTCGCTGGCGATGGAGAACGGGTTCTCTCCCTGCGACCTCGCTCCCAATGTGCAGCGCACCTATATCGTAGCCGGAAGGCCCTGGACACCGCGCAACGCCTCGCGCCGCCGCTATGGCTCGATGGTAACCTTGAAGTGGGGGCTGGCACAATCCAACAACTGGATCTCGGCTTATCTCATGAGCCAGCTCAATCCGCAGCAGTTCGTGAGCCTGCTCCACGAGTTCGGCATCAACAATCCCGACATCCACGCCTCCATGTCGCTGTGCCTCGGGCCGTGCGATGTGTCGGTCGGCGAGATGGTGAGCGCCTACACCACCTTTGCCAATAACGGCATCCGGTGTGCCCCGGTATTCGTCTCCCGCATCGAAGACAACGAGGGAAACATCATCGCGAAGTTCCAGTCCCGCATGAACGAGGTCATCAGCTCGCAGAGCTGTTACAAGATGCTGGAGGAGCTGATGGCCGTCGTCGACGAGGGTACGGCCGGCCGGCTGCGCCACCGGTTCAACTTCAAGGGGCAGATAGGGGGCAAGACCGGCACCACCAACCGCAACTCCGACGCCTGGTTCGTGGGCTTCACGCCGCAGCTCGTGAGCGGCTGCTGGGTGGGCGGTGAGGACCGCGACATCCACTTCGACTCCATGTCGATGGGGCAGGGAGCCACGATGGCCCTGCCCGTCTGGGCGCTCTATATGCAGAAAGTGTACAGGGACGCGTCGCTGCCCTACAATGAGAATGCGATATTCGACATTCCCGAGGACTTCAACGCGTGTGACAAGGACGAGACGGCCGTAGACCTGAACGGCATCGACGAAGTCTATGAGTAGTGCGCCCGCACATTCCGGGCTCACTTTTCCACGGCGTTCACCGGGGCAAACTTTACCTCGGCGTTCTCACAGAAGGTCTTTTTCAGCCGGCCGTGGCGGCCGCTCTTCCTGCCCACGGGCATGAAGTGGCATCTTATGCCTTTGATGTTCGTGCAGAGACGGAAGTTTTCCGGATTCTCGGCCGACAGGCTTTCCGCCGCCAGGCGAAACCGCCCGAAGCCGTCGATGACCACGGTCTTTCCGTCTTGCAGCATCTCGGTCATGGTGTCCGCGAGCGTATCCATCATGCCCTTTACCTCTCCTCGGGTGAAGGTGGTGTTCATTTCTATTCTTCGGGCGATGTCTTCGGTGTGAGCCACGCCCGTTGATAAGGTTTTTGCAAACCACTTGCCGCTGTTCTTGTCGTGCGGCATCCTGTTTCTCATGAGCTTGATTAAAATTGCCATAGTGTGTTTGAATTTAAGTTGGTAATGTGTTCTTTCGGTCGGATAGATTTCCGTTCCGGGGGCAGGAGACCGTTTCCCGCTTGACAAAATCGGCGATTTTGTCCCACGATTTCGCCGATTTCGTCCCACAATCTCGCCGATTTCGTCGGGCGGATAACGGCTGGCAGCATTCCTCGCCCTTGCCTTTCCGGATTCCGACTGCAAAGATAAGGCATCTTTCCGCTTTTCCCAAAAGTGAATAGCGGGTTTTCGGGCAAACTGGGGTAGTCGCAAGATATAAATTTATAGATATGTTAAAATAGTCATATTCGGAGCAGAAAAACAAAGGAGAATTAGGTTCCCGTCCATTTTTTAGCTATTTTTGCCCTGGATGGGTGCCACTCGGCCGTGTCTGTGGTGGGCAGAAAACAGATGGAGGGAAGTTCTGAAGAAGATGGAACCAACAATGGATTACAAAAAATAAAGCCGACGAATCATGAGAAGGAAATTCCTGTTCATACTGGCGGGCATTATCGTTTCGGTGGTGCTGATTGTCCTCGTGCTGACGGATAGGCATTATCGGAATTATTATATAGCGGGCCTGACCATGGAGAAAGTCTCGCCCGACAGCCAGAAAGATGGTGCCGGTTATTACCTCGTGTCGTTTTCCGTCCGCTATTCCAATCCCGAGTATGGATTGTTCATTGGCGGGTTGCAGCCCGGCATTTATGGACTTGAGAAAAAGATTCGCGCCATCACATTCTATGACGACCACCGGCAGGCAATCACCTCGCCCGTCCGTGTCTTGCCGGATGCGGAGGGCACGGCTTGCGGAGACATCGGAACGGGAAGCCGCACGACTTCTGAAACCCTCGGAATAGACTCTCTCGTGAGGGGGATAAACGATAACAGTCTTTTCCGTGGCGGATATGCAGCCCGGTTCGTCGCGGTGGTTGATTCCGTGAAAGAAAGCCCCGTGGCCGTGGAAGTGGTGTTCGAGGACGGCTCGAGGCTTAGGAGCAGCCTGTAGGCTAAGGGTCTGGTGTCGGACTTGCTATAGAAAACCATGTTAAAGAGACTGATGATGAATAGATTAAGGAATATAACCAGCCGGGGATTACTGCTACTATTGGCGCTGCTAATGTCGCAATGCGCTCATGATGAGAATAGTTATGAGGGACTTGTCGGCAACTTTAACAAGCATGAAGAGGATTTTGCCGAACTGATAGCAGCCTTCAGCCTTCAATTAAGACATCATGATGTGGGGAACTACCAAATGGAACTGACGATTGGGGAGGACAGTGATTTTGTTTTCGTGGGCAAGACACCGTATCTTATCGACGAGGAAGCCGGGGAGCGGTCGGTTCATTTGAAATTAAGAAGAGGCTCTCCCGAATACCGAAACGGGCTCAAGGAGTTAGGCTGGACAGAGGCTTCGGTGAGCAGGATAGGGGCTTTGTTGCGGCGCGTGAACTGCAAGACGATTCGCTCGGTGAACTATAGCGGGGGCTGCTAGATAGAGATATTGCCGGCGGGCGATGATGCCATTGTCTCCCATTCTTACTTGTATTATGAGCGGCCTATCACCGGGGATAGCGTCAAGACTTACGGGAAACCTGTCAGTCATTCTGCGATAGGACAGCATTGCACGGTCTCCGTTGCCTCCGTTCTGTGATTCCAGCCTCTGCTGATGCTTTTTCCGGCAGGGTGCATCGGCGTGTGGGGTGCGGGGAGAACGGGCTTGCTATTTTCTTTTGAACTCCGCGAATCGGTAATTGGGGTAGTATCCGGTCTTGTCTCCAAACTGATATGCCGTGGAGTCTTGTATCTCGCACCTTACGCTCAGGCCGACGGTGTCCCTCCGATGCTTGGTTGTCTTGAACTTCACGGTTGCCGTCTTGGTCGAGTCGCAGTCTATCTCAAGCGACCGCAACGCCGCCTCGTAGTCGATGGGGGAGAGCCCTTGCAGGATCAAGCCGTCATCGGCATGCCCGTCGCCAGCAAGAAGCCGGCTGACGAGCGAGGGGCGCAGGTATCGCTTGAAGAGCGGTTTGAGTTGTCCTACGGTGGGCTTTGCCACTTTCTTCTGATGCAGATAGAGGGTCATGAATTCGCTGAGGTCGTTGATAATGTCGCTTTCCTCGTCGCCCATCTCCATTGTGAGCACATAGAGGTCTGGCTTCCGATCGGGAGTGTAGCAGTAGAGCATGTTCCAACAGTCGTCTGTTTCCGGTATGCAGTCCCACGCTTGCAAATAGAGGGTGTTGTCGGTGGTGAACAGAGGAGCAACTCCTTGTAACTGAAATTCACCCTCTTTGCCTACGAAAGTCTTAGTGCGCAGTTCTTTATTTTTGCACAGCAACAGGCCGTCCTTGTACAGAGTGAGGAAGGCGGAGTTATCTCGTACGGGGTAGTCGGACTTTGGGTCGATGACCAACTCATTGGGCGCTACGCGCAAATGGATGTGCCAGGTCCCCATGGTGGTATCCGTAACGCTCGAAGGAGAGCTGTAAATGGTGTTGCTTACGGCGGCAGGCCTGTCGGTCTTCAATAGTCTCTCGCTGTCGGATTTCGTAGCCGTAGTGGCATTTCTTGTGCTGCATTCTACAAGGACAAGCATCAGGCCGATGGATAGAAGATGTTTCATCTTGTGTTGGAGATTGTGGCAAAGGTGGCATTTTACGCCCTTGATTATTCCCCTTTCTTGGTGGTGATATCATCGTTGCTGATGCTACTGGCAGCGCTCCGTCCTCTGAATTGCTTGCCTATGTTCCAAGCCACCGTGATAGTTATGTTGTTGGCATACAGTCGGCGTATCGATTGCTGATGCATGTTGCGGAAATAGGTATCGCTGCGCGTATTCCAGCAATATACCAGCGAGTTAAGGAAGTTCAGTTCCAGTTCGAGGCGGTCCTTGAAGAGGTTCTTGCTGATGGTGAGGAATAACTGCGGATTTCGGTGGAATATGCCGTTGAGACTGTAACTCTTAGGCCGATAGTTGGCCGACAACATATACATCCACCCTTTGGTACTGAGATAACTCATGTTCAGGTTGCTGGTCCATCCCCATCCCTTGGAGGTCTGCATGAGTGTTTGCTCACGGTATGTTCCGTCGAGTTCGTATGAGCGGTGGAAGCCAGTAAGCGATAGCGATACATTCATACGGTTCTTGCAGAAGCGCTGGGAGTAATTAGCCGATACGGCTGTATATTTGCTGCTGCCGATGTTAGCATAGGTTGTAGCATTATAATTGTCGGGTGTTATATAGATTTGGCTTATCACATGTGATTCGTCCTCGTAGTTGGCTGTCAGAGTGAGGTAAGCGTTGCGTATCTGTCTACGCCACGACATGCTGATTGCATCGTTGTATTGCGATTGTAGATCGAGATTGCCCACATGCTGTGTGAAGTCGTTGATGAATAGAGTGTCGGCATTGAGATGGTCTACGCTTGGGCGAGTGATGCGCCGTTGGTAGCCGGCTGATAGCGATCCTCCCTTCTTAAGATTATAATTGAATCGCAGGGATGGCAGAAAGACATAGCCGTGTCTGCCGCGCAGGTTGTCGGTCTCACCTTTGAGTATGGCATAGACAGACAGGTCCTGTGTGAAGGCATAATGCTCTGTAAGATATAATTGTTGGATGGAATAGTCGGTGTGTCTGCCGAGTGCGGATGAGGTGGTGTTCTGCCGGTATACATTCTTGAATCCGGCATTGATGTCATGGTCGTGACCGAATAGACGGATACGGTTCTCCCAAAGCAGTTCGCCTGTATATTCTCGCATGGCCGAACGGTAACTCTCAATATCGCTGCCAGGATAAGCTATGGCGTAACGATAGTAGTAATAGTTGCCTTTGATGGTCAATGTGTTTCGGCTGTTCATCTTGTATCCTATGTTTGTGTATCCGCCATAGTGGTCTATCTTCTCGTTGCTGGTGCGCTGATAGTCTGCACCGTTAAAATCGGAACCGGAGTCTGTAGCATCGGCCGGGTATCCGCTATGAAAGGCGGCAGCTGTTATAGTGAGTCGATCTGTAGCGAAGTGATTGAGCTTAATGTACTCTGCATCCTGCCGTGTTTTGATGGTTCTTAGGAGCGTGAGTCGCTGTGTCGGTGTGTCGCTGAAATATCGAGTTATGTTGTTCTCCGACTTCTGCGTATGGCATACAAGGTTGAATGAAGCCATGATGTCCCACTTCTTGTTTTGGAACCCGAAATTATTGTAAGTACCTACTTGTGGGTGCAACATGCCCGTCCATGTGGAGAGACGTGCGTAAGCCCGGGGATGTTGCCGTTGTTTCTTGATGATATTTATTTCACCGGCAGTACCGCTGTCATCATCTTTGGTCATCTCGTGCACCTCCACGCGCTCTATATCTCTGGCACTGATGGTTTTCAGTTCTTCGTTAGTGGCGTTCCTTCCATCAACCTTGACTCTGCATCTGCGGTTTTGCCCTACCAGCGTATAGGTATCGTTGCTGGCCACGATGCCGGGGAGGAATGAGAGTGCCCTGTCGGCCTTGGTGGTTTTCAACATGCCTCGGGTGTCTATTTGATAGATGCTCTTTTGTGCATCATTTTTGGCGATGCGGCGATAGGCTACCACTTCAACCTGTTTTATTTTCTGGGCTTTATCCTGTAGGTATATGCAGTGATTGACCGAAGGCGTATAAATGGTGATAGCAGTATCTAAGTTTTCGTAAAACTTGCTTTCTATTTGTATCCTTACCTGCTTGCATATTGGCGATTTTACGGTAAAAGAAACTTTCCCGTTAAGGTTTGTGTCGTGCTTGAATGTACTATCGCAGGCTGTAAATCTGACTGTTAGATTGGAAATCTTGTTTTTCTGACTATTGCTAATGGTTAAGTTTATGACTGACTGGCCACTACTTTTTAGACAAAAAAGAATTGCTGTAACTAAAACACCCACTCTCCACCAATTGAATGAAGAGTGGGTAAATGAATAGCTTTGTCCCAATTTAATATTCATGCCATTTTCCATACCAAATTCTAGAACTGTCTTCCATGCATGCGCCACTACCAACGCACTCTCCTTTGTATCGTGTAAATGCATTAAGAGATGACAGGGATGCTTTTGTTGGTGTGTTAGTAGATGTTTTTTTTCCTGCTTGTGCAGGGGTAAGCAATAAAGCTACGGCTAAAAACATTCCGCATGCCATTGCGGTAATCTTTACTTTTGTGTCCATGTTTAATATGTATTGATTCTGTCTCTTATACACATCTCCGAGCCCACGAGACTCGACGTCATC
>CAUULA010000056.1:0-17885 GCA_963545855.1 uncultured Prevotella sp. | reverse complement strand
ACACTCGACTAGTCGTCGGCAGCGTCAGATGTGTATAAGAGACAGGCAATAGACTTTACATTTTTGATACAACATTGCGTGACGGAGAACAGGTTCCTGGCTGCCAGTTGAATACTGTAGAGAAAATTCAGATTGCCAAACAACTGGAACAACTAGGCGTTGATGTCATTGAGGCTGGTTTTCCCGTGTCATCTCCGGGTGATTTTGATTCCATCGTTGAAATCAGCAAAGCTGTTACCTGGCCGACTATTTGTGCATTAACCCGTGCAGTGGAAAAAGATATAGATGTTGCTGCGGAGTCGCTAAAATATGCAAAGCGGAAGCGTATACATACTGGAATTGGCACAAGCGACAGTCATATTAAGTACAAATTTAATTCGACTCGTGAAGAAATCATAGAGACTGCTGTTCGTGCCGTTAAATATTCCAAACGCTATGTAGAAGATGTGGAGTTTTATGCAGAAGATGCTGGCAGGACTGACAATGAATATCTTGCAAGAGTTATAGAGGCTGTCATTAAAGCAGGTGCTACCGTTGTTAACATTCCTGACACAACAGGATATTGCCTCCCCGAAGAATATGGTGCTAAAATCAAGTATCTCATGGAACATGTGGACGGTATTGAGAAGGCACAGATATCAACGCACTGCCACAATGATCTTGGTATGGCAACAGCCAATACACTTCAAGGGGTATTGAATGGGGCCCGACAAGTAGAAGTAACTATTAATGGCATAGGGGAGCGGGCTGGTAATACATCTCTTGAAGAGATTGCCATGATCTTGAAATGCCACAAAGGAATCAATATTGAAACCAACATCAATACGATGAAGATCTATTCTACATCACGCATGGTGTCAAGTCTCATGAATATGCCCGTACAACCCAATAAGGCTATTGTCGGTAGGAATGCATTCGCTCATTCATCTGGTATACATCAAGACGGCATCCTTAAGAATGCACAAACATATGAGATTATGGATCCAAAGGATGTGGGCTTAGATGACAATGCTATCGTATTAACGGCACGAAGTGGCCGGGCGGCCTTAAAATACCGCCTACATGTAAACGGCATAGAGGCTGATGAGGAAAAACTTGACAGGATTTACAAGCAATTCTTGCAGCTTGCCGACAAAAAGAAAGACATTAGCGATGACGATATCCTTATACTTGCCGGTGCGGACACAACTGATATCCGTGCTGTCAAACTCGATTTTCTTCAAGTAATAACAGGCAAAGGCGTTAAAAGTGTGGCAAGTATCGGGCTTGATATCAGTGGCCAGAAATTTGAAGAAGCATCATCCGGCAACGGTCCTGTTGATGCAGCTATCAAAGCCTTAAAACGGATTATACGAAAACAGATGACCTTGAAAGAGTTTACTATCCAGGCAATCAACAAAGGCTCTGATGATGTAGGAAAGGTTCACATGCAGGTAGAACATGAGGGGAGCATCTATTATGGGTTTGGGGCAAACACAGATATTGTTACGGCATCGGTTGAGGCATATATCGATTGTATCAATAAATTCAGAAAATAACATAGGTATGCGAGTTCTCATAATGGCATTACTATTGCTATTGCTTCCTGTCCTTTGTTCGGCCCAAACGGAATATAATGCTTTGGACAGTTTGAAGAAAGCGAAAAAGGCCTTGGCACTCCATCCAGACTCACTTAGCCTGCGTTTACAGAAAGCGGCATGGGACTTAGAGTTGCAACAATGGGAAGAGGCAAAAAGTGAATATGATCATATTTTAAATATTAATCCAAAGAATATAGCGGGATTATACTATCGGGCATATACAAACGAAAAACTTCATCGCTATAGTTTTGCTCGTTTAGACTATGAGACTCTACTAACTCTAATACCGGGCAACTTCGAAGCCCAATTGGGACTTGCATTATTAAACCAGAAAGACTTGCATTATACGGACGCCTATGACCAGATAAATAATCTGATACAGCAACATCCAGACAGCGCAATTGCCTATGCGGCACGAGGAGGCATGGAAAAGGAAAGAGGCATGTTAGACCTCGCGGCATTCGATTATTCAGAAGCTATAAAGCGCGACCATGCAAACTTGGACTATCGAATGAACTATATAGACCTGCTTATTACATTAGGCCGGAAAGAAGAGGCTCGCGAAGAGTTGGATTTCCTGGAAAAACTTGGAGTCGCTCGTGCTAATCTAATAGTTTTTTACAAGCGCCTCCGCAGAAAATAGTTATTCTCTTATCTTGATTTGACAATTGTCAAGAGAGTCAATAATAGCGAGACTCTCACATCTGACACCTTCTTGTTCTATCACTTCGCGCCCATGCTGGAAAGCCTTTTCTATGACAAAGCCCGTGCCAACAAGCTCACATCCCGCCTGTCGGCATAAGTCTATAATTCCCTTTGCCGCATTTCCATAGGCCAGAAAGTCGTCTATGAAAAGGACCTTGTCTTCGGACGTCAAATACTCTTTAGAGATGATCACATTGTATTCACGCTGCTTTGTAAAAGAGAAGACAGTGGTGGAAAGTATATTCGACATTGTTGCCGGCTTCTTTTTCTTAGCAAATACAACCGGCAAATCAAGTAGAAACCCCATCATCACTGCAGGAGCTATGCCAGAAGCTTCTATCGTTATGATCTTATTAATCTCTGTTGATGCATATCTTCTTATGAATTCGACGGCAACCTGTTTCATCAGATTCGGATCCATCTGATGATTAATGAACTTGTCGACTTTCAATATCCCACCTTCATAACATCTGACGTCTTTCTTTATGCGGTCTATCAATAGCTTCATTTTAGCCGAACACAAAGTTTATGACGAAAAGCACAGACAAAATAATTAATGTCGCATTAAGTTCTTTAAACTGAGCCGTACAGATTTTCAAGATGACATAGCTGAGAATTCCCAAGCAAATACCGTCCGCAATGGAGTAGCACAACACCATGGTAATCATGGTTATAAAAGATGGAAACGCCTCACTTACATCATTTAGGTCCATCTTCTTGACACTATCTATCATTAAAACGCCAACCATTACCAAGGCCCCACTTGTTGCCGCACTGGGAATAAGAAGAAATACAGGTGAAAGAAGAAGTGAGACAATGAACAGCATGCCTACGATGAATGCAGTCATTCCGCTCTTTCCTCCTTCCGCAATTCCCGACGCACTTTCCACATAGGTTGTGAGAGTTGAGGAGCCAAGCATGGCGCCGCAGGTTGTGCCAATGGCATCGCTCATCATCGCCTCCTTGACTCTTGGTATTGTCCCGTCGGGTTTCACAATTCCTGTTTTATAGGCCAAGCCCACCAGAGTTCCGACAGTATCGAAAATGTTGATTATAAGTAAAGAGAAGATGACCAACAGGGTTTGTATGTTTAGGAAGTTTTCAAAATTGAACTGACAGAATATGGGCGTTAAGGCATGAGGGGCAGAAACAGGTAGCCATCCTTGTGGAATCTGGGTTACCCCCATGGGAATACCGACAACGGTTGCAATGATAATCCCATAGAACAAGGCTCCCTTAACTCTTTTGGACATTAATATGCCACTCAGCAAAATAGCAATGATACCCAGGATACAATTAGGAGTAAATTCACCCAGTCCAACAAAAGTACCTTCTTTTGCGACGATAATGTCCGCATTCTTCAAGCCGATGAACGCGATAAACATTCCTATACCTGCGGATATCGCAAAACGAAGGTTTTTAGGAATGCTCTCCAATATAAGTTCTCGTATATTGAAGAAGGTTATAATAATGAAAATAATTCCCTCTATCAACATGATGGCAAGTGATTGCTGCCATGTGTATCCCATGGCCTGACACAAGGTATAAGCGAAAAAAGCATTTAGTCCCATGCTCGGAGCCTGGGCAAAAGGCAGTCTTGCCATAAAGGCGAGTAGCAGCGTGGCAATTGCAGACGCAAGGGCCGTTGCGGTAAACAAGGCGCCTTTATCCATGCCTGTACTTGCCAAGATTGCGGGGTTTACCGCAAGAATGTAACTCATGGTGAGGAATGTTGTCGCACCGGCAATCACCTCTGTTCTAATTCTCATGGTCTTGGAATCGAATCCAAGTGTTTTTTCTAAAAAGTTCATATGCTAAGATTAAATGTTTTCAGCCAGTTGTCTATTAATTGCCAGGCTATTGAAAGTTCCTCTGGTATTGTGGGGAGATTGTCATGTTTAAACCAGGCCCCTTTGCTTAGTTCTTCTTTCTGCAATTGAACATCTCCACTCTCGTATTCTGCATAAAACCCCACCATCAGTCCACAAGGGTAGGGCCATGGCTGTGATTTCCAATAGGTAAGGTTCCTGATGTTAAGGCCGGTTTCCTCTTTTACTTCTCTTCTCACAGCCTCCTCAAGGGTTTCTCCTGTCTCTACAAATCCTGCAACAAGCCCATAGAAATCACTCTTAAAATTCTTGGCATGAACAAGAAACACCTCTTCTCCCCGATGAATAAGGACAATTATCGCCGTAGCCAGCTGCGGCCATACCTCCTTTCCGCATGAAGTGCATTTCTTGGATATATCCGTAGACATCTTCATTGGTGCGCCACATACCCCACAGAATTGAGTATTATGATTCCAATAAAGCAGCTCCTGACACTTGCCAGCCTTCAAATATAGATCGCGGGACAATTTATAAAACGACGGTCTTAACCCGCACATTTCATATCTGGGATTGTCCGTTATCGGGCTGTCAACAGAGAATGCCTTCACCTCATATTCTCCCAAGGGGGTGATATTCATAATGCGAGTCCATGGTTTTGTTTCTATAGGTGATTGCTCGGACAAAGGGATGGAATATGTTCCGTCGTCCTTCTTTTCGAGCATTAAATCTCCCTTGCAAAACACAAACCAATATTTTTTGCGCATTTTATTTTCTATTAAAAAGAATCTCACGATCTCTTTCCGCAGCAGGCTTTACCCACTCTTCCGGCACGAATCTCCAGTTATTATTCGCTTTTGGAGCTGTCATCTTCGTCTTTGCGATTTCTTCCATGAGATAATACCGCTGGTCTTTCACGCTGCTCCAAACAATTCGTTTCTTCAACTCTCCTTTTGGAATGCCGGCACCTTTGGTCAGCAGCTCTCCACCACCATTTCCCCGATAGCTGTTTATGGCAACTTTATATCGTTTGTTCTCATCGAAGGGCTGCCCGTTGCTCATCCTGAGAATCCGCACTTTATGTCCGTTTGGTTTGGTTACATCCACTTCGTAGTCTATGCCCGCTGCGCTATCGAAATTAAAAGTGTAGTTCTGGAACCCCAGTCGCTGTTGATCGTCCCTTGTGTCTGGGCTTAACAAAAGGAGATGATCACTTGCCGACTTCATGGTATTAGCCCATAGATCGTAACTCATCTCAAGATATTTGCGTATTTCCTCACCCGTCAGCGACATGACATAAAGCTGATTCTCAAACTTATAAAGATTGAACATGTCGGCAACACGGACAGAACCTTCCTTTATTTCTGCGTCAAATGCAAGAGGAGCGTTGAAAGCAATATCGGCCCCTGTAACCTTGAGGCCCAAGTTTAATATCAAATCATTAAACGCGCTTGAGCCAAAATAACTGTCGCGAGTGGAAATCGTATTCTTAAGCTTACCTATTTTTTTATTAACAAACTTGTCCAGCTCTCGGTATTCATGCCTGAATCTTTTCATAAAGGCTTCGTCAATAGGCATTTCTGAAACATTCGTCAACTTGGCATTGACTTTTGTTGAAGTCTTGTTTCCTTCTTGCGTGATCGTGATTTCCGCATCCGCCACATACATGGCATTGTTTGCGGGGTCGATTACAACAACTTCTTTTCCCTCGGCATTCTTAAGAGTTTCTGCGCGGCGAATATGATCATGCCCATAGAATATCACATCAAAGCCCGGGACTTGCTTGGCAACTTGTGCCGTGGCATTCTCCCGGTATTCGTCTGTTACTATTCCTCCGTCATATCCGCTATGGAATAAGCCGATGACCACATCGGGCTTTTCATTCTCCTGAATATATTTCATCCACTTGCGGGCGCAGCTGACCATATCTTCAAACTTCAGCCCACTCCATAGATTTTCCGATAGCCAGTTAGGAATAGCAGGAGTTAAAAGACCAAGTACGGCTATCTTTACGCCTTCCCGCTCCAATATGGTATAAGGCTTCAGAAAAGGCTTTCCCGTCTGGGCATCTATAACATTAGCTCCAAGAACGGGACATTTTATTTCGCGGATCCACTTGTCGTACACATCATGCCCGGTCTCAAGATCGTGATTTCCGATGGTCTGTACATCATATTGCATGTAGTTCACAAGGTCTGCGGCAATATTCGTCGTCCCTGTATTTATATAATTGTAGTAGTAACAGGTAGGCTGTCCTTGGAGGATATCCCCGTTTTCCAAGAGTATCAGGTTTTTGCCATATTGCTGCCGCAGCAAGTTGACATAAGTACTGATTCTTGCCAGGGAGCCTTTCTGCGGTTTACGATTTATAAAGTCGTAAGGGAAGAAGCAGCCGTGGACATCTGATGTCTCGATAATCCTGAGGTGTACGGTTTTAGATTGAGCCATAATAGCATTACTGGAGATAAACGCAACGACAAGCGACAAGATGAATTTTCTCATACCTCAATTCGTTATTTTCCTGCAAAAATACGAAAAAATGACGGAATTCGGCACGGTTTTTGCTTATATTTCATAAAAAAAAGAGAATAAAATATGGCATTTATAGATTACTATAAGATACTTGGAGTAGACAAGAATATTCCTCAGGACGAAGTCCGTGAGGCCTATCGTAAGCGTGCAAAACAGTTCCATCCTGACCTGCATCCCAATGACCCGAAGGCCAAGGCTAAGTTTCAGGCACTGAATGAGGCCTATGAAGTGATCAGCGATCCGGAAAAGCGCAAGAAGTACGATCAATACGGGGAACACTGGAAAGAAGCCGAAGCATATCGGAACCAAGATGGCGGAAGTCAATTTCATTGGGAAACAAACGGTGGCGACTCGCCATTTAGCGGGTTCGACTTTGACAGTTTCTCGGGGGGAGGCGGCTTTTCCAGCTTTTTCCAGAACCTGTTCGGCAATATGGGAAGCGGAAGGACACGCACCCGCAACACACGAATGAGTACTGGCGAAATGAACGCAAGTATCAATATCGACCTTTATACAGCCCTGCTGGGGGGAGATGTCATCATTCAGTTGAGCAACGGCAAGAAGATTAAGCTTAAAATCAAGCCCGAAACCCAGAATGGAACAAGAGTCCGGCTAAGGGGAAAAGGCTATGACAGGGGAGATGGGACATTCGGCGACTTGATTATTACATACAATGTCAAACTGCCAACCAATCTCTCTGAACGGCAGAAGCAGCTACTCAGGGAGATGCAGACGGGCTAAAGGCCTACTTCTTTTTCCTGCGTCAGACAGGGCGCATCACAGACTTGCTTGGGAATCTGACAAGGAGCCTTATGGCTTGAAGAAAGTTTGAACAGGGCTTCATCTAATCGGAGTCTGCTGCCTTTCCCAGAGCTTAGCCGGGCTTCTTCTGCAGTTCAGAACAGCATTATTCCGCACGGCTTCCATCGATTCACTTTATTACAAGCAGCTTGTAACGGCATTACTCGTTGTGTGTAACAGCATTACCAGCCGTTGGTAACACGATTGCCAGCGGCTGGTAATATTATGGAAAGCTGTTTGACCCATCACTGTTTCCTGTTCACGGCGTCTCATTGGATAATCTTCGACATGTCCAGAGAGCTTATCTTGCCGTCTTTGTCAACACGGGCCGTGATTCGATAATGATTTTTCTGCATGCTCTCGTCCGCCTTTTCTATGTCTTGTGTCGCAGAGAACTGAACGGAATACTCATATTCGTCCTCTCCGACAGCCTTTTTGTCTATCTTGTAATCATTGTTCAGATGCCAGTTCATATTGCTGACATCCGGCTTATATATTTTATTCATATAGGTAACAACATCTTCCGGTGTCGCGTCAACCTTTCCCAGAAACGAAGAGAGATTGTCGGAAACGGTTGCCTTAAGCTCCGTTTCGCTCTTGGAATTAATGCTTTGGAAGAATTTGCGAAAGGCCTTGATAATGGCTGTCCGTTCTTCCGGACTCACCGTTGAGGCGTCCAACTGCTTCATGGCTATATTAGCGTCGTCGACATGTTCCCCGTCCGGATGTTGGTCGAGGTAGCGCCGCAACGCCTCTGAGGTGTTTTGAGAAAGAGCCTGCACCCAGTCTATGGAATCAATCTTGTGGATGATTTCTATCTTATGACTTGTGTCCGGATACTTTCCCAAGTAAGCCTCGAGCTCTGCTTTCGACCCGCTGATAATGGCATTCTGCCATTCCTGGTTGCCTTGCCGTATCAGCGAGAGGTGTGCCTGAACAGAGTCTATGTGCGCCTGCTTGGCATCCTTGAAGTTGTCCAGATAGTTTTGAAGCACATCCGGGTCCTGGCTTTGCATGGCAAACTGATAGGCCTCAAGTTCCCTGGCATTCTTGGCGTCCAGATAATAATAACCGAAAACGCCGCAGACGACCAATGCAATGAGGAAACCGGCCCATAGAGTCCCGTACTTTTTCTTCCGCTTGGCAGGCGGAGTAGGGGATGTGATTGCCTGCTTTTGTTGTTCAGCAGGTTTTTGAAGAGGTTGTGTCATGGCCGAAGCCATAGCTGTCTGGTGATGACAGTATGGACATTCGGGCAATATCTTAAAATAAACATTGCCGCACTGGGGGCAGGAGTACACTCTTCCCGCTATCTCTACGCCGCACGAGGGGCATACGGGTGCCTTGTCAGAAACATTATGCCCACACTCGGGACACTTGATAATTGCCATAATCTATATGTTTTAGCGATGTCTGAATCTAATTTCCCTCAACTGATGATCGCGCATGAAGCGGCTCTTGTCTACATGACCGTTTATGCCGTTGATATGGCCTTTTCCGGTGTATTGCCACATCGTGATGTCCCGGCCGTCCATAAGTATTGGCTCACGAGCCGTATATTGTGCTATCATGATTTTATAGTCGTCCAGCTTGTGCTGGAAATTCGCGTCGTAGAAATTCGCCCCTGTATAGATGAGGGGCTTCTGTTTATAGGCCTGCTCGACAAGGACGAGAAACTTGAAGATGCTGTCGGAGAACTCCTCTAATCCCAGTCCGCTCCTTGTTTCTATGTCTATCATGGGAATCAGGTCCTGATTTCCCGGACGACATTGCGCCATGAAGTTCCTAAGCTGGGTTTCCTGCGGGATGCGGGCACGATAGAAATGATAGCTGCCAACCTTCAGTCCATGGCGGTGAGCCAAGTCTATATTCTCCTTATATTTGCTGTCCACATTGTCTCCGCCCTCTGTTGCCTTCAGGTAGACATACGCCATTTTGGAATTATCACCGATAGCTTCCCAGAAAACATTGCCCTGATAGTGGCTGATGTCTATGCCGTGGATATGGGAGCAGGTGTCTTCACATTCCACCTGGGCACTCATGGCCATTATGGAAAACAGGCTTATAATAAGTGATATGATTCTTTTCATCCATACAAAGGTATACAAAAGGCATGATATAAAGCAAAGCCCTCTGGAGAATTTTATAAAATTTAAGTCTTATTCTTCTATTTCCGATAAAGACCGGGCGAAGTTATTGACCAAGTTGCTGCTTGTCTCAAGTGGGGCATAGCTCATATAGCGTATGCTGCGACGGAGGTTCTTTCGGAGCACGGCAGAATTATTTCTGACAAATCCCGACCTGGTCTGCCTGAAATGCCATTCCCTCGCAGTGTCGATGGCCGTGTGATTGATGGTGCGCATAGCCAGCTTAAAGGCTTCGGGTTCAAGTTTCCGGACAAAAGGAATCTCGTCTTGATCAAACTCAAAAACTGCCACCAATATGCTTCCTAACAATTGGGCGATATGCTGAAGATGAAGTTCCTGCAGCCAATCATCGAGTTTCACGAAGTCCACCTTGTCGCCTTTTGTGCGCAGGTAACGGCCCAATTCAATGATGCCATTTAGCGAAATGCCCCGATTGAGCATATAGCCTACATTCCTGACGATGATGTTCAGTATCTCAACCGTGTCCATTGAGGCGTCCATCACATGGGGTTCGTTTTCACGGATGCGCTTTAGCCGTTTGTTCAGAAAGTGATTTGAGAGTTGGACCGGAAATTCCTGGGGGGATCTCGTGTCATTCTGAAGCTCCGCAACCTGCTCTTGTGGAATGTTCAACTCTACATCATACTGATGGTTCTTGATACCCTTCAGCGCGATGACCGAGACCTTTTGTGCCACCACCATCTGGACGAGTCGTTTCCATTTGAAAGCACTCATGGGCTCAAGGGTTATGAATTCGTTCAAGGCGCCGGAACGAAGCAACCGGAAGAAATTGCGTTTAATGATGTCCATCAGCTATATTTTTTAGGAAATCTGAAGATGATTGCACAAAAGGCTGCTATGCCAATTGCCAGTGGATAATAAAGATAAGGTATGATTTCTACAGGATTTAGCCGGGCAAGTCCTGACGCAAGCAATATTTGGGCACCATAGGGTAACAGTCCTTGAACGGCACATGAGAATGTATCCAATATACTTGCCGCCTTGCGATTGTCGACGCCGAACCGGTCGCCGATTTTCTTTGAGATGCCGCCGACCGTGAGAATGGCGACCGTATTATTAGCCGTGCAGACATTCACGAGGCTCACCAAGGCCGCGATGGATAACTCGGCTCCCCGTTTAGAAGAGACATGGGCCGTGAGTTTCTCAATAAGAAAGTCGATGCCTCCTTTCTCATGGATAATCTCGAGCATTCCTCCGGCAAGCATTGCGACGATGACGAGCTCACCCATGCCTGTGATTCCCTTACCCATTGCGCCAAGCCAGCCATAGAGATCGTAGGTTCTGTCAAGCATTCCAATGCCCCCGCACAGAAGGGTTCCCAAAGTGAGAACCGCCATGACATTCATTCCCGCAATGGCCGCAAGCAACACAACGATATATGGGAGTATCTTCCAGATGCTGAAAGGCTGAATTTGGGCGGGGACTACAAGCCCCCGTCCCATCAGTGCGTAGACAATAAAAATAATAATGGCAGCAGGGATAACTATCATGGAATTTACACGAAACTTGTCGCTCATCTTGCAACCTTGCGTCTGTGTGGCCACGACCGTTGTATCCGATATGAACGAAAGGTTGTCGCCGAAATAAGCTCCGCCCACTATTACGGCCGTCATCAATGGGATAGAGGTTTGCGTCATGTGGGCAATACCGGCGGCAATGGGCACGAGAGCCACGATAGTCCCCACGCTCGTTCCTATTGATATAGAAATGAAGCAAGCAGCAAAGAAAAGACCGGGAAGAAGCATGTCGGGAGGCAGATATGACAATGCGCAGTTCACGGTGGCGTCAATACTGCCGATCTCCTTTGCCGACGCGGCGAAAGCGCCTGCCAACACATAAATCCACAGCATAAGCAACAGGTTGCTTGAGCCCGCTCCCCGGCTGAAGATGTCCACTCGCTTAGCAAGGGGATGCCCACCCGAGATGGCAATGGCATAGATGCTTGCCGTGGTGAAGGCCACCGTTATCGGAACCTTATAGAAATCGCCGGCAATAATCGACAGCGCGAGATAAAACAGAATAAACACCATTAACGGCGATAGGGCCAGCAGTCCTTGCTTATTGTTTAAGCTCTTGTTTTCCATCTTTTGTTCCTATATGCAAAGTAAGAAGTGGCTGAAAGCATCACTTTCGACGACAATTCACCTTGATTCACAATAAGTTTTCCCCATGTGAAACCATCTTCGTACAATCTTCTATATTTGCTCCCGGCGGTAGAAATCCACATTTTCCTTCAGCAATAGCTCAATGGGCATGTAGTTTACGGTTTTCACCTCTTTCTTCAACACGATGGCCCGGAACAGGGTTTCTACACAATTATATCCCTGCATATAGGCATGCTGTGCGATCAAGAACGAGATACTGCCGTCCTTCAGGCATTCAGCATTCTTGTTTACCATGTCGTATCCCATGATTTGTATGTCTCTGCGATTCGTCTTAAGCAAAAACTCTCCTACGATATATGCCTTTGAGTTGAAGGTTATACAGTGGTGTACCTGCGGATGCGAGCAGAAAAACTTCTCCAGGATCTCCGCGTAATCTTCGTCTGTTCCTCCCATCGGAAGGTTTAAGTCAAGAATCTTAATGTTGGGGAAGTGGTCGTGCATATAGTGCCGGAAGCCTGTTTCACGGTTATCTTGCTGCTTGCTCATCACCTTACCGTCTTTTATTTGACGCATCAACATGATTTCTTTCTCCTTGGATGCTACCATCATGAGCACTTTCGCCGCAAAGAACCCACTGGCCATGGAGTCTTGTCCAAAGAATGCCAGGGGTTTAAGGTCTGGCATATAGCTGTCAAGCAACACAAAGGGGATGTTCTTCCCGTGAAGAATATCCGTAAATCTGCGGGTCGTATCGAGGTCGCTGGGTACAATGATTACGCCGTCCGGATTACTGGAAATACACTTTTTACACTGTTCGGAAAACGAATTGTTAGCAAATCTCTCATAGTACATGATCTGCAGATTTATCTGGAAATCGCGCCTCATCTCAACTCCCTTTAGTGCACCGAGCTCAATCTCGTCCCAATAGGCTTCCTGCTCATGCTTTGGAATAAGCATATAGAATGTATATGACTTATTGTAAGCCAAGGCACTGGCATACATATTGGGCTGATAGTTCAACTCCTTGAGCACTTTTTCAATTTTTTCGCGAGCAGTCTTGGACACATTGGGGCGATTGTGCAGGACTCTGTCCACGGTACCCACAGATATGCCAGCTCTTTCGGCAATGTCTTTGATGCGGATTTTCTCTAACATATTGTGCTATCTTTAATCTTTTGCAAAAGTAATAAAAATATCCAGATTGTGTAAGCGCACAATCTCTTAATTTACTAAAAAATGCAAATATTTTTGGCAAATCGCTTCCTGATTAGCGAAATAATAATTATTTTTGTATCTCTAAGAATGATTCAATTCCTCATCATAAAAAGCACAGACAGGCTTCTGAAAGCATTGCCCATAGAGTTGTTGGCTATGGCCGGTTTAATGATTTCAGGCTGTTCGGATATCCGTGAGCGGCGTGTCGACAGTTTGAACGAACTCTCATACGCTTGGCATTACCGCAATCTTGATTCGACAAAGCTTTATGCCGACAGTGCATTAGCCCTTGCCGGGAATTATGATGACGGAAGGGCGGAAGCCTTGAATAACCTTGCCTTTGTCGCAACGGCAAAGATGGATTACGACAGAGTGAAGGAATGTATCGGCAATTTGGATAAGGTTACTGACAACCAGATAGAGCTTGCCATTGCCGATGTGCAGTTGATGCGGCTATGTCAGCGGGAATCTCATAATAAGGACTTTTATGATTATCGTGAAAGAGCACAGCGGAGGCTCCGCCGGATAGAAGAAGAGAGAAATGTGCTCAACAACCATCAGCGGCGCCGTTTGGTATATGCCAGTACAGAATTCCAGATAGTATCTTCTACTTATTTCTATTATGTTGGCATCACCGACCAGTCAATAGCTGCTCTTGATGCAATAGATCCCAACGGGGAAATTCTTCGTGATACTGCCCAGATATTGAATTATTATTATAACATTGGGGCTGGGGGCATTATCACAGAAGGCACGAAGGATGAGATAAGCCAAGCAGAGTTCGACTATCTTATGCGTTGTTATATGTTGGCCATTAACTCTGGCAATTCTTATTTTGAGGCTCAATCTATGCAAGGGCTGAGTGAACACCTGCAATCATCAGCGCCTCGAAACAGGCTTTTTGCGGAAAATCAAGCCGCGATTTCCTATCTGAATGCAGACGATATGCCCGACTCACTGCTTGCCGGGAACCTGGCGTTAAGGGCACACGCCATCTTTAACGCCTATGGCGATGTCTATCAGATAGCAGGCTCATATCGAACTCTCGCCGAATGCTATTGGGTATTGAAAGACTATCGCTCTGCCTTAATCTGTCTGCAAGACGCCCTATACAAAGACACGGTAATCCAAAGGGCGCCAGACCTTGTTGCTTCCATCCGGGAGCAACTTTCTATCGTATATTCAGCTGTCGACGACAAACCAAATAGCGATATAAACCGCAATGTCTATTTAGACATACAGGAAAAGACGAGGCAGGATCGCCTGCTGGAAGCCCGTGCCGACCAGCTCCAGAAATCGTCGTCTCAGCTCAATTGGATGATCATAGCTGTCATTGTAATGATAGGCTTGGTCATCATCCTGTTATGGATATTCGATACCATGAGAAGGAAAAACGACAGCCAGTATAGTGAAGAGAAATTATTGCAACCCTTGAAGCAATGGAAAAAACTAAACGATCGAGAACATACGGAAAAGGAAAATGAGCGAGAGGAAATAGAAGAACAGACGCAACTGGCACAAATCCACATCCTGCAGAACAAACACCTTAATCTGGAGCAAAGAGCTAAGATTTCTCTTGTAAACAGCATTACTCCGCTGATAGACCGCATTATCCATGAAGTAAAATCCCTGCGGAAAAACGAGGGATCGGATGAAGTGAAAAGGGAAAGGCTTACCTATATTACCGAACTTACAGATGAAATCAATGCCTACAATGGTGTCCTGACAAATTGGATTCAACTCCGTCAAGGGGAGCTGAGTCTGCATATCGAAAGCTTTCCCATAAAAGATCTTTTCAACATCATCGGCAAAAGCCATATCGGATTCCAGCTGAAAGGAGTAGAATTGCAGATTGAAGACACGGATGCTGTCGTAAAAGCTGATAAGACACTCACACTCTTCATGATTAACACTCTTACAGATAACGCCCGAAAGTTCACCCCCAGCGGGGGAAAAGTAATTATATCGGCAGAGGAGAAGGAAAGATTTGTTGAAATAAGTGTCAAAGATACAGGAATTGGTATGAGTCCCGAGCAGTTGAATCACCTTTTTGACCACAAACCAATTACCGACGAACACGGAGAGTTGAAAGATGGACAAAGCCACGGATTTGGGTTGATGAATTGCAAGGGGATTATAGATAAATACCGGAAAATCAGCCAGGTATTGTCAGTTTGTTCTATCGGAGCTGAAAGCGAAGGTAAGGGGAGCCGCTTGTGGTTTCGCTTGCCTAAGGGCATTGCACGATTGATAGTTCTCTTTTTAATGTTGTCCGGCTTTCATGCCAATGCCCGGACAGCGATGCAAACGGCATCGGCATTTGCCGATTCCACTTATTTTAGCAATCTTGCAGGGACCTATAAGAAGACTCTGGCCTTTGCAGACAGTTGCATCAGGTATCTCAATTTACACTATCATTTGGAGAATCATAATGGAAAGAAAACCATGGTGTTAGCCGACAGCGTGATCTATGAGCCTGCTGAATTACAATGGTTTCAGGATAGTCTTGATGTAGACTATAATGTGATTCTCAACATGCGAAACGAAGTCGCAATAGCAGCCTTGGCATTGCATAAATGGGATTTATACTCTTATAATAATAAGGTGTACACCCAATTGTTTCGAGATAAGAGCACCGACAAGACCCTCGGTAATTATGTTTATGTCATGCAGAAGTCCGAATCTAATAAGAATGTCGCCATCATCATTCTCGTCTTACTTCTTATTCTTATCATTCCTGCATATTATTTGCTTTATTATAGATATCAGCTTTATTATCGTTTCAACATCGAAAGAATCAATAAAATCAACGGGGTCTTACTAAGTGGGGCTGCTCCTGAAGATAAAATCCAGAAGATAGATCTTCTATGGAAAGACAAGCGATTGATGCTCAATGACAGGTTCACTTCACTTGACGGCTTAGTCCTTCAGATTAAGGACACCTTGCAGAAAGGAATAGAAGAGAACAGGAAACAAAAAATCGACATAGAATTAGCAAGAGATGAGCTTAATCGTTGCCATTACGAGAACGAGAAGCTTCATGTCAGTAATAGCGTCTTGGACAATTGCCTGTCGACACTAAAGCACGAAACAATGTATTATCCGTCTCGCATCCGCCAACTTATTGAGACCGCGCCGTTGGATACGCAGGCTCTGGGTGAGGTCGCAGACTATTATAAGGCTATCTACAGCATGCTGAGTGCACAGGCAATGCGGCAAATCGACGGAATGCTCCGCGTGGACAAGGACATGATAAATTATCTTTTTGATATTCTGAAAAAACAAAGTGGAGACCAAAAGCTGTCTATTAAGGAGCAGGAACGCGACCCCACATACACCATCCTAATCATTCCGATGCAGAAACTCAACTTCACCGAGGAACAATGCCAGCAGCTGTTTACTCCTCTCACAGTAAACATTCAGTATCTGCTCTGCAAACAGATTGTGCGCGACATAGGGGAAGTTACCAATGCACGGGCTTGTGGAATCTCTGCTGAAAGAACTGAGGTTGGAATCATTATGAAAATAATATTACCAAAAGAAATATGGAAAAATTCAAAGTTATAATTGTAGAAGATGTGCCATTGGAACTGAAAGGCACAGAAGGCATCTTCCGTAATGAGATACCGGAAGCGGAAATTATTGGTACCGCCGATAGCGAGCAGTCTTACTTCAAGAAAATCAAGGAACAATTGCCCGACCTTGTCTTGTTGGACCTTGGCCTTGGCGGCTCCACCACCGTGGGAGTGGAAATCTGCCGATATACCAAGGAACGCTATCCTAAAGTCAAGGTCCTGATTTTCACGGGGGAGATTCTTAACGAGAAACTCTGGGTTGATGTGCTGGATGCCGGATGCGACGGCATTATCTTGAAAAGCGGGGAACTTCTTACGCGAGGCGATGTCTCCTCATGCATGGCCGGCAAGAGGCTCGTATTCAATCAGCCTATTCTGGAGCGGATTGTCAATCGCTTTAAGGATAGCGTCAATAACCAATTACTTCGGCAGGAAGCCATCGTTGACTATGAGATAGACGAATACGACGAGCGCTTCCTTCGCCATCTGGCACTCGGATACACCAAAGAGCAGATTACAAACCTTCGGAGCATGCCTTTTGGAGTTAAAAGTCTGGAAAAGCGGCAGAACGAACTCGTGCAAAAGTTGTTCCCCAACGGAAACGGAGGTACAGGGGTGAATGCCACAAGACTGGTCGTGCGTGCCCTTGAATTAAGAATTCTCGACATAGACAACTTGCATCCTGATGAGGAATAGCCTTCCATACATCGCTTTGGGGCTAGGTATAGCCATGGTCATACTTGTATTACTGTCGTGGATTATCACGGCGGCAATGCCTGATTGTGCCATGCGCTCGCTTCTAAGTCCTGAAGGGATAAGGTGGTTTTTCGGACATTTCGTAGAAAACCTTGCAACGCCGCTCCTGGTATGGCTTGTTCTTGGGACCATCGCATACGGCGCTATTAAAGAGAGCGGACTGCTTTTCACACTGATGCATTACAAGGAGCGGATGAAGGAATATACTGCGCGTGCCGGCATGAGAATGGTTTTGAGCGAACTGGTCGTTTTTCTCATAATCATCTTCCTGCTCACTCTTATTCCACAGGCGGTGCTCCTGAGCGTAACAGGGGGATTATTTCCAAGTAGTTTCAGCAAGAGCATCATTCCGATATTGGCCTTTGCTATTGGCGTTATGGGTATTAGTTATGGGCTGGTAAGCGGGCGACAGCATTCCTTGGCCGATGTATTCCGTTGCCTTGTTAGTGGATTTTCAGTTGCAGGGAGGTGGTTCCTGATATATATATTAGCGGTGGAATTGTATTTTTCTATCGGTTTCGTATTTCAAATTGGATAATTTTCCCTGTTTCCTTTCCTATTTAGAAATGATTTATTAACCTGTCTCTTATACACATCTCCGAGCCCACGAGACTCGACGTCA
>CAUULA010000055.1:0-18107 GCA_963545855.1 uncultured Prevotella sp. | reverse complement strand
GAGCGTCGGATTCATAATCCGGAGGTCGTGGGTTCGGGTCCCACCCCCGCTACAAAGAAGGGCTAGTAATCACTTGATTATTAGCTATTTTTTGTTTTTTTAAGGGAGCAATTAAGGAATAATTTATATCACATACTCAACTTTGGGAACTTGAAGGTCTTATTTATCTAGATGAGATATCTCTGCAAAACTCTTCTTACTAGTATTTCAGAAAATAATCCTCATGTCTATTATGTCTTGGAGGAAAGCTATGTTGTTAGTTAATCGAGTGTCTATTCTCTGAAGATTTCAATAGCCAAATCCGCCTGCAATAAAGTCGGGGATTGTTTTGCAGTCAGGAAATAATTTCGTAGTTTTGTCCCAAAGAAGAGGATTTCTTATGAAAGTAACTATTCTGCAGACCGACATCGTTTGGGGTGATCCCAAGAAAAATCAGCGTGATGCGGAGACACTGATGGATGAGAATGAAGACTCTGACCTTTATGTGCTCCCGGAAATGTTCTCGACGGGATTTGCCACAGAACCGGAAGGGGTGGCAGAGGCCGACGACTGCTCACTGAAATGGATGCAGGCGCAGTCAGTAAAAAGAAAATGCGCCATCGCCGGAAGCATTGCCGTGAAGGAGGGTAGCCGATTCTTCAATCGTTTTTATTTCGTCTTTCCTGACGGAATGGAAATTCATTACGATAAGCGGCACCTGTTTTCATATGGAGGTGAGGATGTGCACTTTACGCCAGGAAACGAGCGTGTAGTCGTAGAGTATCAGGATTTCCGGATTCTTCTTCAAGTCTGCTATGACCTCCGCTTCCCTATATTCAGCCGTAATCATAAAGATTACGATTTGGCGATTTATGTGGCTAACTGGCCTGCCATTCGGTTAGAGGCATGGTCTACTTTGCTTAAGGCCCGGGCCATTGAGAACCAATGCTATGTGATAGGGGTGAATCGGGTGGGTGAGGATTCTGTCTGCAATTATGCCGGGGGATCTGAAATCGTAGGGCCTTATGGCAAAACGATAGTAGAATGTGAGTCGGGAAAAGTGAGTGCGGCAACCGCCAAATTGAAGATTAGGCCGCTCAGAGGCTTTCGGAAAAGTTTCCCGGTCCTCGACGACGCGGATTCATGGCCGAGCATTCGAGATGATGACCAATTATAAAAACTATATGAACATGAAGAAAATCTTGTTTGTTGTGGGATCTACCCGCAGGCAATCGTTTAACCGACAGGTAGCCGATTATGTATGTGAACTGCTTAAAGGCAGGGCGGAAGTAAGTTGTCTGGACTATGCGGACGTGCCTTTCTTCAATCAGGATATAGAGTCCCCGGCACCGGAGCCGATAACCCGGGTGAGGGAAGCCGTCAAGGCCGCCGATGCCCTGTGGGTATTTACTCCGGAGTATAATTATAGCTATCCCGGTATTGTCAAGAATCTCTTCGACTGGCTTTCGCGCCCGCTGATGTCCGGAGACTATGAGACGCCGACGGTTATCCGAGGAAAGCATGTTGCCCTGACAGGTATTGGTGGAGCAGGAAAGACTTCTGAATGCCGGGAAAAGCTGGGTGAACTTCTGACTTTCATCGGTGTAGAGGTTGCAGAGCCGTCGTTAGGTCTGCGTGTCGACATGGAGGCCTGGACCACCAATCGGCTGACTCTGGATGAAGAACAGAAAACCCAGCTTGCCGAACAGGTCGACTCGTTTCTGGATCTGCTATAAGGAAATATGTGGCAGTGGCTAGTTTGGCGGCCACTACCAAGACTTCGGATATAGATGCCCTCTTGGTAGCCGACCTCCTTGATTCTTTAACGGATAAGAATTTGGATAGTTTAAGCAAGATAAAGAGCTACAAATGCTCTGGCATAACAAAAAATGTTATTTTATATTAAATAAAAAAGCAAAGGTTTGGGCTATTCTTCACGAATGTGTGGGCTGCCAATCAGAATGTAGAGATCGGGAAAACCGTATTCAGTGTGGTATCCAAACGCCACCCTAAGTTGGTGGGTAAGCTGCAGATGGCAGCTGTCGGTGCCGGTCGCGTCAAGAAAGGACAGCAGGTGAATGTATATTTCAACAACTTTCCAGAGAATGAATTCGGTATGGTCAAAGGACGCGTTCAGCGCATCTCTCTCATTCCTAACAGCGAAAGCAAGTATGTCGTGGAAGTGGTGTTCCCCAACGGATTGCGCACGACCTATGGCAAGCAGCTTCCCCTGTCGATGGAAATGACAGCCAATGCCAAAATCATCACCGAAGACACACGCCTCTTGGAGCAGTTGTTCCTGCCGCTGAAACAGCTCTACAGGAATAACACTACATTGGGCAGCCAATGATAAGCTCTCCTTTTGTCGTGGAGTTCCTCCGTGGCGGCTGCACGACATAACCAAACCGAGATGGCGGCAAAAGAACTGCTCAAGCCCGTTCATACGACCGGAGTTAACCATGCCCATTCGCATAGCCTTGAGCAAATATGCTATGCGGTATATTGAACTCTATGTTTGGGCGGAAGGGCTTGCCCGATAAATATTAATGATTAGTTTTTGGGTATAGGAGGAGTTGGGGCTATTCAGTTCTGTGCATGCTTGGCGTATTCATAATAGAATTTAATCAGGAGCTCATACATCATTTTGTCAAGCTCTCACTTTTTTCTTCATACGGCTGACCGGCCTTTCTTCCCATTGAATGTTTCTGCCTCGCGCGTCTCCCATGGCAGAGCCGTGAGGTCCCGCAATCCAGGCTGTCCGGCATTTCCAATTTGTTGAGAAAGGATTTATTGAAGTCCATGCACCGCTTATAATAACGCCCAAACGCTCAAATTCCTTCTCGATATTAGACCATGAGGCGTCATTGAATTCGGTGAGTTCATGATGCTGTTTGTTTTCCGACTGACAGGCAAAGGCGGGGGAGAAGACCGTTTTCCCTCTCCCCCGCCTTTGCGGGTATCGCCTCTGTCGGCGGCTCCGTCCGGCAGCATCTCATACGATTCCCTGTGCCATCATGGCCTTGGCCACCTTCATGAAGCCGGCCACATTGGCACCTTTCACATAGTTGACATAGCCGTCGGGCTGCAAGCCGTATTTCATGCAGTTCTCGTGGATGTTGTCCATGATCTGGTGAAGCTTGCCGTCCACTTCCTCCCGGCTCCAGCGCAGCCGTTCCGAGTTCTGGCTCATCTCCAGTCCCGATACCGCCACACCGCCCGCGTTGGCCGCTTTTCCCGGTGCGTAGAGTATCTTTGCGTCTTGAAACACCCTGATGGCATCGGGCGTTGATGGCATGTTGGCTCCCTCAGAGACGGCGATGACACCGTTGGCGACGAGTGCCTTGGCGGCTTCCGCGTCGATCTCGTTCTGCGTGGCGGAGGGCAGGGCGATGTCGGCTTTCTCCGTCCAAGGCTTTGCCCCCGCCACATATTTCACTCCGTATTCCTCGGCATACTCGCGAATGCGGCCACGCTCAATATTCTTCAGTTCCATGATATAGTTGAGCTTGGCACGGTCGATGCCGTCCGGGTCGTAGATGTAGCCGTCGGAGTCGGACATCGTAACCACCTTGGCTCCGAGCTCAATCAGCTTCTCCACCGTGTACTGGGCCACATTGCCCGCTCCGCTTACGAGCACCGTCTTGCCCTCGATGTCGATGTTGCGGGTCCGGAGCATGTTGCAGAGAAAGTAGACATTCCCATACCCCGTGGCTTCAGGGCGGATGAGAGAGCCTCCGAATTCCTGTCCCTTTCCCGTGAGGACGCCGCAAAACTGATGGGTGAGTTTCTTATACATGCCGAACATGTAGCCGATCTCGCGACCTCCCACGCCGATGTCGCCGGCCGGCACATCCTCGTCGGGGCCGATGTGGCGGTAAAGCTCGGTCATGAAGGCCTGGCAGAAGCGCATCACCTCTGCGTTGCTCTTTCCCCGGGGAGAGAAGTCTGACCCTCCCTTTGCCCCTCCCATGGGAAGCGTGGTCAGCGAGTTCTTGAAGGTTTGCTCAAAAGCGAGAAACTTCAGAATCGACGGGTTGACGGAGGCGTGGAACCGGATGCCGCCCTTATAAGGACCTATGGCGTTGTTGTGCTGTATGCGATAGCCCATGTTAGTCTGCACCCTGCCCTTGTCGTCGACCCAGGAAACACGAAACTGGATGACGCGATCGGGGATACAGAGCCGCTCAATGAGGTTGGCAGTCTCAAATTCGGGATGCCTGTTGTATGCTTCTTCGATGGTGCCTAATACCTGACTTACCGCCTGGATATACTCCGGTTCACCCGGAAACCTAAACTTCAAATTCTCTACGACTTCTTTTGCGTTCATAACATTCATCTTATTTAATCGTTGACTTGTCGTCTGAAAAATTCTCTCTTGCGCTTGCAAAGGTAAATAATTTTATCCGAAACAACGATAAAATGTCAGTTTAATTTCGAAAATTTGTTTCAAAAAGAAAAATTATAGTTCGTTTTTGTTTCATTTATTGCTGGTTTTGCGGGCAATACTTTCTTTTTGTGATTCTGATCATCATTGATGATGCCACGGTGTTAAAACCGTCCTGCGGGAAGCCGTCTGCCGTGCCGGATATCGGGTGTGGTGTGCTTTTGTCTTTGGGAATTTATGTTTTTTTACAAGGATTGTTGTCGTTTCATATCTTGTCTTAACAAAAATAGTGTTACCTTTGCCGCTGTCCGGTGGCGCATCGCCCGCAACCCGAGTCCCGGCATGCCTTGAACTCCCGGTGTGCCGGAGAAACTGGAAAGGGCCTGATGCGGGCGGGAAGAGTTGGAACATGAACGATAAAATGAGTATATGGGATGAAGAAGATTGTGCTATTACTATTCCTGTCGGCCTTTGGGCTCACAGGTGCTGCCCAGGAGGCCTACAAGCGGCTGTCCGATGTGCCGTATACGGAGAGGGGCGAGGCTGATGCCTATCGCGGGGAACGCTGCAAGCTGGATCTCTATTACCCTCAGGGGAAGCCCGGATTCAAGACACTTGTGTGGTTTCACGGGGGTGGACTGGAAGGCGGGAGTAAGGAGCTTCGCGATGAATTCCTGCGGAAGGGCTTTGCTGTCGTCGCTCCGAACTACCGTCTCTACCCTAAATGCAAGAACCCCGAGTATACCGAGGATGCCGCCTTAGCCGTGTCCTGGGTATTCAGGCATATAGCCGAGTATGGTGGCGACCCCTCGCAGATTTATGTGGGTGGGCATTCGGCGGGTGGATACCTGGCCTTGATGCTCTGTCTCGACAAAGCCTATCTTGCTGCTTACGGGATTGACGCCGACCGCGTGAGGGCCTATTTTCCCGTGAGCGGTCAGTGTGCCACGCACTATACCATTCGCAAAGAGCGCAAGATATCGTTTACCCTTCCGATTGTCGACAGGTATGCCCCGTTGAATCATGCGCGGAAACTGGCCACCAGGCTCGTCCTCTATACGGGCGATCGCCGTCTGGAGCAGATGTCGCGCTATGAGGAGAATCTCTATCTTAAGTCGGTTCTGGAGGGCGTGGGCAATGAGCCCGTCCCGCTCTATGAGCTTGCAGGCTTCGATCATGTGGGGGTGTTGCTGCCGGCCTGCCAGCTGATTTGCCGGGAAATAAACAAGGATTGAGGACTGCCGGTCGCCTGAAATATCCGGGCCGTGTGTTTTCCGGAAACCAGAAGGCCGCATCCGCTTTGACGAAATCGCCGATTTCGTCGCACAAATTCGCCGAATTTGTCCCACGATTTCGCCGAATTTGTCATTCCCTTTGCCGTCCTCGTCTTTCCCCGAAGTTGCCTTGCCGCAGAAAGGCTTGTGCCCCTCGATGCGTATTGCTCGTTTGCCGGGTCTCCGAGGCGTTGTCGTCGAGCAGGTTTTCCGTCCCGTTTATGATAATGTGGAGTTGCCGCTGTCGGGGGCAGAGAATGCCGGCTCTTTTGCAGAAGGATGTAACTGGACGAGGAAATGTGCATGGAAAAATATTTTTGAGGTTTTGTGAATAACCTATTGAAAAAACAACTATCTTTGCCAAGAGAAGACACTCTTGAAGATTCTGATTGTATGATAAACGGGATTTTCACCTGTAATAAGAGGCTCGTTGCGGCAAGAGGTTCTGTCTCTTACGGCGGCGATGTGCATCCGCACTTAGGGCTGGCAAGCGTGTGCCACCCTGTCGACGGGGTGGAAGTGCGTCCTCCGGTGCCGGAAAGCCCTGTCCTGTGGGGAATCATCATGGCTTCCGGGGTGGGTGGAGCTTCGGAGGAGGGGCGAACGGAGTTTGATTTACTATACTTCGGTATGGCTTATAAGGTTTAAAAGATTTGTATTCGGATTTCTGGAAGCCGGGTGGCAGATGTAAATCTCCCACCTGTAACCGAAGACTCAGGTAAGGCCTTATAGAGAGTGGCCTTACCTGTTTAATAAGGTTCAGAAAAAGATTATATCCCGAGAGGGGTTCTCGTGGATTTTCATTATCTTTGCATCACGGATTAAAAACAGATATCGTATGAAGTTGGCAGAGGCACTGGCTGTCCGCAAGGATACGCAGAAGAGAATCGAGCAGCTGAAAAGCCGCATTCTGAATAATGTGAGGGTGCAGGAGGGCGACGAGCCCTCTGAGAACCCCGAGGAACTGATGAAGGAGTTGGATGCCGGTCTGGGAGAGCTGCAGAAGCTCATCTTCCAGATCAACCAGACCAATATGCACACCATGGTCGACGGCCGGACGCTTACCGAAATGATGGCCGAGAAAGAGGTGCTTGCCATGCGGATAACGGCTCTTCGTGATATTTTCGCCAAGGCATCGGAGTCGCAGGACCGCTATAGTCGCTCTGAAATCAAGATGCTGACCACCATCGACATCAAGTCGCTGGGCAAGCAGGTGGACAGATTGTCGAAGCAGCTCCGGGAACTTGACATCCGCATTCAGGCGTTGAACTTCGCGACGGAGCTTGAAGAATAGTTTCCCGGGACAAGGGTTACGGCCTTCTGTCCCCGGGTTCAGAATAAGATGAGGGTAGTCTCAAGGTTGTAGGTGCGGGCCGGAGATTCTGTTTGGAGTCATGTGTCAGGCCGGGGGCGCTGACTTTTTGCATGTAGCAAGCCCCAGCACATCGGCACGGCTCAAGGTGCATTTGTCATGCGGCATTACCATTGGCTGACTATAACCGAGGGGCGAGGGTGGGTAGTGGGTTTTCTGAAAGTCCTTTTCGGGCGAAAGGTGCCGTTGTCGCGGCATTAGAGATGGAAGAGGAAAAGGGCGGAGGCATGGCTTGGCTTGCGCAAGGAAAATTCCGGGTCTCGCCGAAAAAACATCCCTCAGTTTTCTCGTTGTGCCCGATTTTTTGTAACTTTGCGCCATATAAAGTTAGTATCTTTTAGAAAACAAATTACATTATGGGTGGTATCTTTGGAACCATATCCGTGAAGAGTTGCGTGAACGATCTCTTCTATGGTACCGATTATAATTCTCATTTGGGCACGAAGCGTGCGGGTCTTGTTACTTTCGACGAAGAGAAGGGGTTCTGTCGCTCAATCCACAGCCTTGAGAAGGATTATTTCCGTACGAAATTCGAGGACGAATTGGACAGCTTTTCCGGAAATGAGGGACTTGGCGTGATCAGCGATACCGACCCGCAGCCCATCATCGTCAATTCCCATCTGGGGCGATATGCCGTCGTAACGGTGGCGCGTATCAACAATCTGAACGAGATTGCGGACGAGTTGCTGAAGCAACGCATGCATCTGAGCGAGATGTCGGCCAACAACATCAACCAGACGGAAATGGTGGCCTTGCTGATTAACATGGGAAACACCTTTGTCGAGGGAATCAACAATGTATATCGGAAGATAGAGGGCTCGTGCTCGATGCTGGTGCTCACGGAGGGCGGCATCATTGCCGCCCGCGACTTCCTTGGCCGCACTCCTCTGGTAATCGGCCGGAAGGAAGGGGCGTATGCCGTGTCGAGTGAGAGCTCGAGTTTCCCCAATCTGGAGTATCAGCCGGTGCGCGATGTCGGTCCGGGAGAGATCGTGCGCCTTCGCCCCGACGGGATGGAGGTGATGCAGGGGCCGATGCGGCATGAGCAGATTTGTTCCTTCCTGTGGGTCTACTATGGTTTTCCGACAAGCTCCTATGAAGGCATCAATGTCGAGGAGGTGCGCGAGCGCAGCGGAAAACGGATGGGCATGGAGGATGAAACCGAGGCCGACCTTGTCTGCGGCATACCGGATTCGGGCGTGGGAATGGCTTTGGGATATGCCGAAGGGCGCAAGATTCCCTACAAGCGTGCCGTCTTGAAATATACGCCCACATGGCCGAGGAGCTTTACCCCGAGCAATCAGGCCCGCCGGAGTCTCGTCGCCAAGATGAAGCTCATCCCTGACAAGGCTGTCCTCGAGGGGCAGCGCGTGGTGTTCTGCGACGACTCTATCGTGCGGGGAACCCAGCTGCGCGACAATGTGAAATCCTTCTTCGAGTACGGGGCGAAAGAGGTGCATGGGCGCATTTCGTGCCCGCCGCTGGTCTATGGCTGTCCTTTCATCGGGTTTACCAACTCCAAAAGCGATATGGAGCTGATTACCCGCCGTATCATCAGAGACTTTGAGGGCGACGCCTCGAAGAACTTAGAGAAGTATGCGTCTGACAATACGCCCGAGTACAGGCGCATGGTAGACGAGATAGCCCGCCGCCTTGGGCTCACCACGGTGAAATTCATGAGGCTGGACACGCTGATAGAGAGCATCGGAATGCCGAAATGCAAGGTGTGCACGCACTGCTTCGACGGCAGCGGCTACTGCCATGAACACGACAACGATGACGACTGAAAGGGGCTTCGGGATCGGCTTTCAAGGTTGTCCGATCCGTCTTTACGCTTATTCCTCCGGAGATACGGGCCTTAGTCTTTTGGGCAGTTTGCCGACTACGATTTGGTAAGAGCTTCTGATGAGTTGCTCAGTCAGTTTGTCGTCGAGGGTCTCAAGATACAGGTCGTTCCAGTGAGTCTTGTTGAGGTGGTAAGCCGGACGGATGCCGTCGTAGTGCTCGCGGAGTTCCGCACCGTGGTCGGGGGCAAGCTTTACGGCGCAGATAGGCTCCGGTGATTCCAGCCGGATATGGAGGAAGATCTTACCGCCAACACGGAATATGAGCCAGTCGGGCCCATAGGGCATGTCCTCGGTGGTGCCCGGCAGGGACAAGGCGTAGACCCTTACTTGTTCTATATTCATATTCTTTCTATTCTGAAACCGCTATCCTCCGGCATTACCGACCAATTCCACGATTCTGGACATCTGGTTGGGAATGCGTATCTGTTGCGGACACTTGGGCAGACAGGCCTCGCAATCCATGCACTGAGACGCCCATTCGCTTTCCTTGAAGGTCTTCTTATAGCCGTTTACGAAGTCGGCAAGCTGTGCTTGATAGTCGTTTGACTTCCTGTCGGGGAACTTTCCCTCGTTGATGGCCTTGTTATAATAGGAGAAGTTTCCCGGTATATCGACACCGTAAGGGCAAGGCATGCAATAACGGCAGGCCGTGCACGGGATGAGCGGCAGCCCCGACATGTCATCGGCAATCTTGGCAAGTAGCTCGTTTTCGCTCGTAGAGCAGGGGTCGAGAGGTGAGAAGGTGCGCACATTCTCCTCAAGCACTTCCATGGTCGTCATGCCGCTCAGCGTGGTGAGAATGTTGGGATGGGAGCCCACCCAGCGGAAAGCCCAGGAGGCCGGTGTGGCCTCGGGGCGGACAGCCTTCAGCCGCTTGGCGTATTCCTCGGGAATATGGGCGAGCCTGCCCCCAAGGAGCGGCTCCATGACCACATTCTGCACGCCGGTCTTCTCGCTCTTGGCATAGAGGTATTCCGCGTCGGCATCCTGCTTCCAGCCGCCTTTGTTGAGCGAGGCGTGACGCCAGTCGATGTAGTTCATCTCTATCTGCACGAAGGTGAAACCATACTTTTCGTTATGATCGAGGAGCCAGTCGAAGACACGCACATCGCCATGATAGCTGAATCCGAGGTTGCGAATCACGCCCTTGTCGCGCTGTTCGCAAAGCCAGTCGAGCAGTCCGTTGTCGATGAACCGCTCGTTGAGCTTGTCGAGACCGCCGCTTCCGACGGCGTGGAGAAGATAATAGTCTACATAGTCTATCTGCAGTTTTGCCAGTGAATCGCGGAACATCTTCTTGCCTCCTTCAAGTGTGTGGTCGCCCCGATCCGACATCTTGGTCGCGACGAAGTAGCTCTTGCGTGGATGGCGGTGCAGCGCGATGCCCGTGGCAACTTCCGAGAGGCCATTGCCGTAGACGGGCGCGGTGTCGAAATAGTTTACTCCGTGTGCCAGGGCATAGTCCACCTCCTTGTTTACCATGTCCTGATCGATCTCACCGTTTTTTTGCGGCAGGCGCATCATGCCGTATCCGAGAAGTGATACCTTGTCGCCGGTATGGCGGTTAACACGCAGCGTCATGCCTTCGGGATTTCCCTCCGCAAGAGCAGACTTGCCGTTCTGATTGGCGAGAGAACGGGCAAGGGCCGAGATGGGGCCTATGCTTGTCAGGGCGGCGGCAGAGGCTGTCGTCATGCCTAAACGCTTCAGGAACTGGCGCCTGCTTAAGTTCTGATTACCTCTATCCATGATGTTTCTGTATTGTGTCTGATGCCACAAATATAATCGTTAATTTCGAAAAAGCAAGCATATTGAAAGATTTTAACCAAATAATTGTATCTTTGTACTTGGAAAACGATTATACATGATGGCACTGGTAAAGAAAGTCAAGGGGAAAGCTCCTAAGTGGGGCGACAATTGCTATTTTGCGGAGAATGCGGTGCTTGTCGGCGACATTACCATGGGCGACGAGTGCTCGGTGTGGTTCGGGGCCGTGTTGCGGGCAGATGTGGACGCCATCCGCATGGGCTGTCGCGTGAATGTGCAGGATTGTGCCTGTATTCATCAGGCTCAGGGCTGTCCTGTCATTATCGAGGACGATGTCTCGATAGGGCACGGGGCTGTCGTGCATGCCTGCAGCCTGCGCAAGGGTGCCTTGGTGGGCATGAATGCCACGGTGCTCGATGGAGCCGAGGTGGGCGAAGGAGCTGTTGTCGCAGCAGGCGCCGTGGTACTTGCAGGGACGAGGGTAGGGCCTTATGAGATATGGGCAGGAGTGCCGGCCAGACTGGTGAAGAAGGCTGACCGGGAGCAAGCTCTCACCTTCGCAAGGCATTATATGGAAATCAAGGAGTGGTACTGAAGGGCCGGTCGGAATCTTCCTCTGTGCCCTTGAGATTCTTTTCGAATGGGTTTTGGACTAAAAACATGATAGAACGATGAATAAACTATTGCTGATAATCGATCCTCAGATGGATTTCATCAACGGCTCACTGCCTGTTGCGGGTGCAGCCGAAGCCATGGATGCTCTGGCGGAATATGTGGACAACCATGGCGAGGAGTATGCGTTGCGTGTGGCAACTGCCGACTGGCATCCTTATCATCATTGCTCTTTTGACCGTGAAGGGGGGCCGTGGCCGGTGCATTGCATGCAGCATTCCACGGGGGCTGCCATCTGGCAGCGACTCTTGGAGGCTCTTGACCGGACGAAGGGAGGATTCACCTTGCTCTACAAGGGTGATGAGGCCTCTCGTGAAGAGTATTCCATCTTACAGAACAAGCGTTCCTCCGTTGAGTTTCGCCACCTTGTCGGCGAGCATGTCATCGGGCAGATTGATGTGTGCGGACTGGCCGGGAATGTCTGTGTCCTCAACACTTTGAAAGATCTTATGGCGGAGTATGGCGCGGAAAGGCTAAATGTACTCATAGCCTATTCACCCTCGCTTGACGACGGCTCGGCACTCAGAGACCTCATCAAGGTGCACGGGTTGGGATGCTGATGTCCCTCTGGACATGTCTTTTCCGGCTGAAGTTTGCTTATGTGGCTGGCAGTATGGCGGGAAGGCTCAGACTGGCCCATGCCGGAAATATGGCTCCGGCCAGGGATGGTATAAATAGGATGAGCAATCCGGGATAAACCATTGCTCGTGTAAATGTTCGTTTTCCTTTTAGTATTTGAATTGAAGATAGTTATTGTCTCTTGAGGATCTGATACCCGATCAGGCCCCCTAAGAGAGATGCGGCAAAGATGGCGGTCTTGGCCTGCACTTGGTTGTCGGTATTGTCAAAGGCCAGCATGGTTATAAACATCGACATGGTGAATCCGATGGAGGCTAAAAAGCCCAGACCCGTAAGCCGCCTCCATGTCATATGACGCGAACGCTTACCCAGCTTCACCTTTTCTGTAAGCCATACGGCCATAAGGATTCCCAATGGCTTGCCCAACAGGAGGCCGGCAAACACACCTGCCGCGATATTGTTTTGGGTGAGCAAAGTCAGGTTCATGTCGGTAAAGGATATGCCGGCATTGCCCAAAGCGAAGATAGGCATGATGAGGTATGACACCAAGGGCTGCATCCCATGTTCGAGACGCTGCAATGGAGGCATGGCCCTGCGTGAGTCGGCCTGAACCCTTGACAGAATCTCCATCTGCTCGGGCTCCAGAGTTCGCACATCGTTGCCATCGGCTTGCTCAAACTGCTTCACGAGCTTCTTGGCCCGGGCAATGAAGGCTGCTTCGGGAATGTGGGAGTCTGCAGGAATGACGAGGGCCGACAGTACGGCTGCAATGGTGGCGTGGATTCCTGACATGAGGAAGGCTATCCAAACGCCGCCAATGCCCAGCAGGCCGTAGAACCACACATTCTTCACTCCCATCTTGTTGCTGATTAACATGATAAGCAGGAAACCGAACCCTACGGAAAGGCTTGCCAGCGAGATATTCGATGTATAGAACAAGGCAATAACCAGAACGGAGCCGAGATCGTCGACGATGGCCAGGGTGGTGAGAAACACCTTGATGGAAACGGGTACGCGGTCGCCGAGGATATACAGCACGGCAAGTGCGAAGGCAATATCGGTGGCCATAGGGATACCCCAGCCAGAGGAAACACTGGTGCCCCAGTTGAAGATCGAGTAAAATATCGCGGGGACGAGCATCCCGAAGATGGCTGCCATTACAGGCAGGGTAACATTGCGGATGTCTTTCAGCTCGCCACTGATGAACTCATGCTTCAGTTCTAATCCCACTACGAAGAAAAACATAGACATCAGGCCGTCGTTTATCCAGTGCTCCAAGGTAAAATTGAGGAAGGGCTTGCCATTGAAAACAAGCCCCAGGCGGGAGTCGAGGCAGGAAAAATAATGCTCGCGAAGAGGAGAGTTGGCAAGTATCAGTGCCACAATTACTGAAAGTCCGAGAACGATTCCGCTTGATCGTTCGCGTTGCATGAATTGGATGGCAGGAATGATGACCCTGTTTTCAAATTCTTTTTGATAGTGTTGTCTCATCAGTAATATGTATAAAGAAGATTACAACCTTCAAGTTGCGAGAGTCTTGTGTCAAATAATACAGGGAACAAAGATACGAAAGAGTATTCAAATATCCAAATAGAGGGTGATGAAAACAATATACCCTGGCCGGCTTTCCCCATTATTTTCTCGTGTTTGTGCGGGGAGATATTTTGCGCTTTGCTTTGTCGAGCCCGCTTGGGGAATCTCTGAAACAACTAAAATCCCCGAGGGAATAAGCCCTCGGGGTAAATTAGCTTTCTTTGAGAGATGCTCCCTCTCTTGGGAGTAGGGAACAACCGTCGGGGTGCCGGTAAGTCAATAGGAACCCATAGCGACCTTGGTCTTGTAACCGCAGGTGGCAATTTGCTTTCCCGGCATCGTTTGGTTGTAATATATTAGTGCTTTTGATATATAATCGGGATTAAGTTCCGGTAATTACATCTCCCGGAAGCAATCAAAGAGAATGCCTCCGGGATAGTAATTCAACTAAACGATAAAAAAAACATCTCACGATGTAAAATCTGCCTTACTAACTTATATCTGTACAAAACAATCGAACCGGATTTCACAATTGGGTTATAAATTGACACTTAACTTAAACTGTATTCTTTATTTCATGGTATTTATCTATATCTATTTGCAAAGATAGATGATAGATTTCACTTCGTCAAGAGTTTTAATCACATTTCTTATCCATTGGGCGTGTGATTTTGTGCAAAAGTTGCGCAAATCATGGTTCCTTTATACTTATAGGTAAGATAAAAGGCCCCTAAGTTATAGGGGCCAATTCTGCTGCACCGTTCTTATTTGACAGCAAGCACCTCTATTTCCACAAGTGCGCCTTTGGGTAAATCCTTGACGGCAACAGCGGAGCGGGCGGGGTATGGCTCGTTGAAGAACTGCGAATAGACCTCGTTCATGGCTCCGAAATCAGCCATGTCCGCAAGATAGACGGTGGTTTTCACCACATGCTTGAGGTCTGTGCCTGCCGCCTGTAGGATACTTTCTGCATTGAGAATTGACTGGTGGGTCTGCGCGGCCACGCCTCCCTCCGGAAACATGCCGGTTGAGGGATCGATGGGGAGTTGCCCTGATGCGTAAACAAAACCGTTGACTTCGATGGCCTGACTGTATGGGCCAATGGCAGCAGGTGCCTTGTCGGTGTGGATGGCTTTCATAATTTGTTATTTATGGATTGTTGATTAATTGGCTACAAACTTACAAAGAATATTTGAATTATGTGTCGGCAGGATGAAGAAAACTGTATCCTTTCATGTCTATGGTGAGGTTCCTCTCTTCGGGAGGGCTATTCGGGAGATAGGCAAGGCTTGTGGATAAACGAAAAATCAGGGATGTCCAAACGGGACATCCCTGATTGCTTATAGTTGAATTTAAATCAACGCAAGTTTACTTCAGCTTGGTGAAACCATACTTAGCCACGCTGCCGAGTTCCTCTTCAATGCGGATAAGCTGGTTGTATTTTGCCATACGGTCTGTACGAGACATAGAGCCCGTCTTGATCTGGCCGGAGTTCGTTGCAACCGCGATGTCGGAGATGGTGGTATCCTCGGTTTCTCCGGAGCGGTGAGAAGTAACGGTGGTATAGCCGTGGCGGTGAGCCATCTCGATAGCCTCGAGGGTCTCTGTCAGCGAGCCGATCTGGTTAACCTTAATCAAGATGGAGTTGGCTGCGCCCATCTGTATTCCCTTCTGCAGGAACTTGGTATTGGTTACGAAGAGGTCGTCGCCTACGAGCTGGCAACGATCACCAATCTTCTTGGTGAGCTTCACCCAGTTCTCCCAGTCGTTCTCGTCGAGTCCGTCCTCGATGGAGTCGATGGGATACTTGGTGATGAGTTGCTCGAGATAAGCGATCTGCTCGTCGGCAGAGAGCTTCTTTCCGTTAGGATCCTTAGGCATGCCGTTCTTCAGTTCCTTATAGTTATAGTAGTATTGGCCGTTCTCAACGGTGGCGAACTCGGAAGCCGCACAGTCCATGGCAATCTTCACATCCTTGCCGGGCTCGTAGCCTGCGTCCTTGATAGCCTGTACTATACTGTCGAGAGCATCGTCTATACCGTTCAGCTCAGGGGCATAGCCGCCCTCGTCGCCTACAGCCGTGGAGAGGCCGCGCTTCTTCAAGAGCTTGGCAAGAGCATGGAACACCTCCGCGCCCATGCGTATAGCCTCCTTCTCGTTAGGAGCGCCTACGGGGCGAATCATGAACTCCTGGAACGCGATAGGAGCAGAAGAGTGGGCGCCGCCGTTGATGATGTTCATCATAGGAACCGGCAGGATATAGGTGTTGACACCGCCGATGTAGCGATACAAAGGCAGGCCGAGCGCCTTGGCTGCTGTCTGAGCGACTGCCAGGGAAACGCCGAGGATGGCGTTGGCACCGAGCTTACTCTTCGTGGGAGTGCCGTCGAGTGCGAGCATCTTATAGTCGATAGCACGCTGGTCAAGTACGCAATCACCCTTCAAAGCAGGAGCGATAACATTGTTTACATTGTCTACGGCCTTCAGGACTCCTTTGCCTCCGAAGCGGCTCTTGTCGCCGTCGCGGAGCTCGAGAGCCTCGTTCTCACCTGTAGAAGCGCCTGACGGTACGCTTGCACGACCCATTACGCCATTCTCCAATGTTACTTCAACCTCAACGGTAGGGTTGCCTCTTGAATCGAGGATTTCTCTTGCGTGAATTTTTTCGATTTTCATTTTTCTTGATGTTAATTTAAAAACTGCCACAAAGATACTATTTTTTCTCTGAATATGCAATATCTCCTGTAATGTTTTACATTACATCCTGAATTTTTTAAATTATTTATCCAAAATCAAGATTTAACCATCGTGATGATCATTTTGAAGTCCTGATCCGCCCGCACGGCGTGCACATGCATTGCGGGAATCATGAACACCTCGCCGCTCTTTACCCGATGCTCCTCGCCGTCGAGAATCATCACCATCTCGCCGTCCGTTACCTGTATGAACGCATCCAGGGGCGCTGCGTGCGGACTGAGCTGCTGGCCTTTGCTGAAAGCAAACAGCGTGATGCTTCCCTGCTCGTTATGCAGGAGCTCCATACTGACGATGCCACCGTCCTGATAACCTACCACTTCATTCGGATTGAGGGTCTTGCCCTTTTCAAACTTTGCCATATCTGTACTTTTTATAGTTGGTTGATCTTCCGGAAACAACCAGCAAAATATATGCCAAAGTCCCCAAGAGGCTGACAGGATAATCCTTGCGACCGCGAAAAAGTAAAATGGTTACTTTTTTCCGTAACCCGTCTGTCTTGCGGTATCGGATTTTTTACTACCTTTGTACCAGAGATTAAAAAGAGAACGATATGAAGAAAAGTTTAATCATGCTGGCATTGCTTGCGATGGAGACATCCTTTGCCGGCGCCCAAAACAATGATGATATGAATAATTTAGCGCAGAAGGCGGTAGAGCAGCAACTGACCTTGACACAGGAATGGGACAAGGTGTTCCCCAAGAGTAATAAGGTTGACCATAAGAAGGTTACTTTCCACAACCATTTCGGCATCACATTGGCAGCCGACATGTATATTCCGAGGGAGGCAAAAGGCAAGTTGGCAGCCCTCGCGGTGGCCGGTCCTTTCGGGGCCGTCAAGGAGCAGTCTTCCGGATTGTATGCCCAGGCGATGGCGGAGCGTGGCTTTCTCGCGATAGCCTTCGACCCCTCGTTTACCGGAGAGAGTGGCGGGCAGCCCCGCGACATGTTCTCCCTGGACATTAATACCGAGGATTTCATGGCCGCCGTCGACTATCTGAGCCGTCTCGAGAATGTAGACGCTGAGCGCATAGGCGTCATCGGCATCTGCGGGTGGGGCGGCATCGGTCTGAACGCTGCCGCCGCCGACCCAAGGATAAAGGCCACCGTTGCCGTAACCATGTATGACATGCCGCGCGTGGGGGCAAACGGATATTTTGACAAAGGCACTACCGACGACCGCTACAAGACGAAACAGCAGATTACGGCATTGCGCACGCAGGAGTATAAGACGGGTCCCCTGGCTACAGCGGGCGGTTGTCTGGAGCCGGAAGTGGCGAAGGCGCAAAACCTGCCGGACTTCGTTCAGCAGTATAGCGCATACTACAAGACCAAGCGCGGATATCACAAGAACTCCGTAAACTCCAATGCCGGGTGGAAGACCCAGGCTCAGCTGGGCTGGACAAACAATGAGATTCTCACTCATCCGGAGGACCTGCGCAACGCCGTCCTTATCGTGCACGGCGAGAAGGCGCACAGCCGATACATGGGCGAGGACACTTTCAAAAAGTTGACGGGCAGCAACAAGGAGTTGCTGATAGTGCCCAACGCTACGCACACCGACCTCTACGACGGCGGCGACCATGACTATATCCCGTTCGGCAAGATAGAGGATTTTCTGAAGGCGCATCTCAAGTGATGGCCGGAGGTCGCGGGAAAACGGCGGTTTTTGCCGCCCGGATTCCCGTAGGCGGGGGATGAACGGTTCGCTTCAATCCTTTCCTTATGTTTCAGGCGACGATTTCGTCGCCTGAATTTGTTTAAATATTTTTGCGATTTTTGTAATTTGCGAAAACATAAAACAGTATCAGAACGAATGCTTTTCGCAAGAGGCGGGGGATAAGAAAGCGGTCTTTCTGACACTAAGGTGTGGCAGTGGGGTGTCTTTCCCCGGCCTTTTAACCGTTAAAAGCAAGAAAAACGGACCGTAAAAAGCGGTAAAAAGC
>CAUULA010000054.1:0-18278 GCA_963545855.1 uncultured Prevotella sp. | reverse complement strand
AGTGCACGGTACATTCTTACCGTCGGCACTGAAAACGGATGTCATTCCGATTTTTCTTCCAATTAATCCTGGCATTTCAATTAAATATTAATAATTAGACTATACTTTGATTTCTACTTCTACACCGCTTGGCAATTCGAGCTTCATCAAGGCATCAACAGTCTTAGCAGTTGAGCTATAGATGTCAATCAGACGCTTGTAGTCTGAAAGCTGGAACTGCTCACGAGACTTCTTGTTAACGAAAGTACTACGGTTCACAGTAAAAATACGCTTGTGTGTTGGCAATGGAATCGGGCCGCTAACGATAGCACCCGTAGCCTTGACAGCCTTCACGATCTTCTCTGCTGACTTGTCTACCAACTGATGGTCGTAGCTCTTCAGCTTGATTCTGATTTTCTGACTCATTATGATTCTTTAAATTTAGTATTTATAATTTAGAAGGAGGGAAACGCTCCTTAAGAGTCATTCGCTAAGCAACGCCTCCCCGCCCTATTTGTTTCATTAATTCTTACAGAAGTTCCGAATGACCGCCTGCCTCGTCGAGTACTGCTTTGGCAATAGCCGTGGACACAGGCGCGTGATGATCATACTCCATAGAACTTGTCGCACGGCCGGAAGTGATGGTACGCAATGCTGTTACATAACCGAACATCTCTGCCAGCGGAACCATGGCTTTCACGATACGGGCGCCACTACGAGCCTCTTCCATACCCTGAACCATGCCACGACGCTTGTTCAAGTCGCCTATTACATCACCCATGTTCTCCTCTGGAGTAACAACCTCGACGCGCATGATCGGCTCCATCAAGACAGGCTTTGCCTTGGGTGCAAGCACCCTGAATGCCTGATGAGCAACAAGTTCGAACGAGAGCTGGTCAGAGTCCACGGGATGGAAACTACCATCGGTAAGAGTAACCTTCAAACCAGTCATTGGGAATCCTCCGAGGACACCGTTTGACAGGCAGTCCTTGAATCCTTTCTCTACAGACGGGATGAATTCCTTAGGAATATTACCACCTTTCACCTCATTGATGAATTGTAAGTCGCCCTCTGTGTAATCCGCGTCCTTGGGACCAATGGTAACATCGATACAAGCAAACTTACCACGACCACCCGACTGTTTCTTATAAGTCTCACGGCTCTGGGCAGTTCCGATAATTGCTTCCTTATAGTTAACCTGAGGTTTACCCTGGTTGCATTCTACCTTGAACTCACGCTTCAGACGATCGATGATGATATCAAGGTGAAGCTCTCCCATGCCTGAGATAATGGTCTGACCACTCTGCTCGTCTGTACGGACAGTAAAGGTAGGATCCTCTTCCGCAAGCTTGGCAAGCCCATTATCGAGTTTTGCCACATCCGCCTGACTCTTAGGTTCTACCGCAATGGATATCACTGTATCTGGGAATGACATGGACTCAAGTACGATCGGGTGCCCCTCGTCGCAGAGAGTATCACCCGTACGGATATCCTTGAAGCCTACACCCGCGCCGATATCTCCTGCATCGATAGACTCCATGGGAATCTCCTTGTTGGAGTTCATCTGGAAGAGACGGCTGATGCGTTCTTTCTTACCAGAACGGGGATTATAGACATACGACCCAGCCTGCACCTTACCTGAATAGACACGGAAGAATACCAGACGGCCCATAAACGGATCGGTAGCAATCTTGAACGCTAAAGCCGATGTAGGTTCGTCCTCCGACGGCTTACGATCCTCCTCTTCGTTTGTATCGGGATTCGTACCAACGATGTTTTCCGTATCCAGAGGTGAAGGAAGAAAAGCACAAGTGTAGTCCAACAAAGGCTGAACACCCTTATTCTTGTAAGAAGAGCCAAGCGTCATCGGGGTAATCTCCATTGAGATACAGCCCTTGCGGATAGCGGCTATAATCTGCTCTTCCGGAACATCTTTACCATCAAGGAACTTCTCCATCAAATCCTCGTCGAAGTCAGCAGCAGCCTCAAGCAACTTCTCGCGCCACTCCTGAGCCTCACCCAAGAGCTCTGCAGGAATCTCCTCTACATCATATTCTGCCCCCATGGACTCATCGTGCCAAAGGATGGCCTTCATCTTTATCAGATCTACTACGCCCTTGAAATTCTCCTCTGCGCCGATAGGAATCTGCACAGGCACAGGGCGTGCACCCAAGATATCCTTCATCTGCTGAACGGTCTCGAAGAAGTCAGCGCCTGAACGGTCCATCTTGTTTACATATCCGATACGGGGAACATTATACTTGTCTGCCTGACGCCATACTGTCTCTGACTGTGGCTGTACACCATCGGCCGCGGAATAGGTAGCCACGGCACCGTCCAGCACACGGAGTGAACGCTCCACCTCTGCGGTGAAGTCCACATGTCCCGGAGTATCAATCAGGTTTATTTTGTAAGTATTGCCCCCGTAGTTCCAATTACATGTTGTTGCGGCAGATGTGATAGTGATACCACGCTCCTGCTCTTGTGCCATCCAGTCCATTGTGGCAGCGCCGTCATGAACCTCACCTATCTTGTGAGTCTTACCTGTATAGAACAAGATACGCTCCGATGTAGTGGTCTTACCCGCATCGATGTGCGCCATGATACCGATGTTTCGAGTCAAATGTAAATCGCGGTTTGCCATTGTTTCTTTTTACCTTTAAAGTTTTGTTTAGAATCTGAAATGAGCAAACGCGCGGTTAGCCTCTGCCATACGGTGCATGTCTTCCTTGCGCTTGAACGCGCCACCCTGACTATTGAAGGCATCCATGATCTCTGCTGCCAGTTTTTCCGCCATTGACTTACCGCTGCGCTTGCGGGCGAAAGCAATAAGATTCTTCATAGAGATACTCTCCTTACGCTCGGGACGAATCTCCGTAGGCACCTGAAAAGTGGCACCACCGATACGGCGGCTCTTCACCTCCACCACAGGAGTGATGTTGTCGAGGGCCTGTTTCCAAATCTCCAACGGAGACTTTTCGTCGTTGACTACCTTCTCCTTGACTATATCAAGGGCATTGTAGAAAATTTTATAAGATGTATTTTTCTTACCGTCATACATCAAATGATTCACGAACTTTGAGACCTTCTGGTCGTTGAAGACGGGATCCGGTAAGATCACACGCTTCTTTGGTTTTGCTTTTCTCATTGTTGTTTTTACTTTATTTGCGGAGGCTGTATTCTCTGTTCTTCAACGCCTGCACTCAGGCATTTACTCAACCTTATAACTTTCTCCAGCAAAACGATTGATTGTTTTCCTTTACCGCCCGGGGCCTCAGGCATCTCCGCCTGTGGACTTTGGGCATGGCATCCTGTTACTTCTTAGTCTTCGGACGCTTTGCACCGTACTTGGAACGGCGCTGCGTGCGGTTTGCTACACCGGCAGTGTCCAGCGTACCGCGAACGATATGATAGCGAACACCCGGAAGATCCTTTACACGACCGCCACGAACCAGCACGATGCTGTGCTCCTGCAGGTTGTGCCCCTCACCCGGGATGTAGGAGTTCACCTCCTTGGAGTTTGTCAAACGAACACGGGCAACCTTTCTCATTGCCGAATTAGGCTTCTTGGGAGTCGTGGTATAGACACGGACGCAAACTCCGCGACGCTGAGGACAGTTGTCCAAAGCCGGAGACTTACTCTTGTCTTCCATGACCTTTCTGCCTTTTCTTACCAATTGTTGAATTGTAGGCATAGTTTTACTCTTTTATTATTATATATTTATATTTGTATTTTCTCGACAGTTCGTGGCACGACATAATATGCCGTTTCGGGCTGCAAAGGTACGCACTTTTCTTTAAACCACCTAATTAATAGAAAACGAAAAAGTCTACACTCTGCCACTTTTAGCAAAATATAGACTTCGTTAACATATTTTATCCAACCCCGTTTCGTCATCTAAGCTTCAGGCATTCCTTTCCCGAAGGGTGAAATCACACGGGGTTGAGAACCACCAAGGTCTATCTCCCCGAATTCCTGCTCATATTTGTAGACATTCTCCTGAAGAGCTCCCAGCAGGCGTTTCGCATGCTCGGGAGCCATAATCACGCGCGCCTCAACCTCCGGCTTGGGAAGCCCGGGAAGAGCGGCGGCAAAATCCAACACAAAATCGCTGTGTGAATGGCTGATCAACACCAGATTCGAATAGACGCCCGAAGCCACCTCGGGCTTCAGGTTCAGTTGCAGCTGCATCTGCTGCTCGTCATGTTCCTTGTCCATAGTCCCTATATATAATATAATAATGTGTATGCAAAATTAGTGAAAAAAATCGAGAAAACATCATTCTTCGGCATTATACTCCCCATGACTTGCTCGCTTCTGCTCCTGCCGGCTGCCGTTCAGGGTGCGGCAGAAGACATGCTCGTGAACTGACGAAGCACATCGCAACGGCTCACGAGCAGATTGGAATACTTCCGATGAAAGTCTTGCCGGGGAACATAGGTGCCCATCTGCTTCATGTTGCCATACTCCACCAACAACCCCTGATAGTAATAGTGGTTGAATTCCCGCATCGCCTCCGTATCCCGGTTCTCCGGCGTCTCCTCTATCATGCCGTTGGCCTCAAGCTGCCTCCGGAAGGTTTCCAGCCCATACAGTCCCGGCTTTATGCGATAGATCCCCACCTTGTTATTCCTCACGATACGGCGGATAGAGGCATAAGGAGTCTTCGTCTTCCACTGACAATCGCCTATCTTGAAGACATTCTGGTTTATCTGGGCCAAGGTGGCCACGCCCCCCAACATTTCTATGGTTTGTCTTACAGCTTCAGCTTGATTCGTAGTAAGCGCAAAGACAGGAAGTTTCTTGTGGAAACGCAAGAAATCTTCCTCTTTTCTCGCGCTACTTCCTGAAAAAGCCTAAAACCTAAAACAAGGCTATGCCCTGCCGCCCACTTGGCAAATGGAAGCGGCTCCCGGAAGTGTTACAAGCAGCGTGTAATAGGATTACCAACTACTGGTAACGGCGTTACCAACGGTTGGTAATTCTCTCCGAGCAGACAAGCCGGTTTCCCGAATGCGGGTTTTCCAAGACCGTGAACGCATAAAAATCTTAACTTTTGCTTGCTTATAAGATAATTAAAATGTATATTTGCGACATATCTATACAACCAACAAAAGAAAAACGATGAAAAGAAAAGTAGTTTTAATGATGTGGGGGCTCTTGGCCTTAGCCTCTTGTGAAGTGAATGATTTCCAAACATTCCATCTCAACGAATCAGAAACCATTAACGCAAAGCAAGCCTTAAAAAATGTGAGGGCTCATTTCAACAAGAATTATGAGCACACAAGCTTCTTGACAAAAAGACAATATGGCGCGGAAGATTTTAGATATGAGCTCTCCAGAGCCTATTTCTTAGACAAATTTCTGGTTATACAGACTCCTGTAGTGAGACTTCTTCCCAACTTCGACTCCTCAATGGACAGCCTCTATAGGGAACCCGTAAGAACATATTCTATGGTGCTGTTAGACTCAAAATCCAAGATACAGGACATTGGTTTCGTGGAGGAAATACCCACCCGCCACTATTATACACGGAACAACACGAAACTGTGGTACGAACGATTTGACGGCCAGAGGAAAATCTACGATGCCGACGGATATCTGGACAAGAGCGTTAAAATAAACAAAGGAAAGGTATTGAGAACGAGAGTGAACGACGATCCTCCCATAGAGGTAGACACACTTCCTGAAACTGAAGTATGGGGAAACTATGCCGGTATCGATGATTACTTTTACTATCAATGTCTATTGGACTTCTACGGTGGGAATGGCTATGGAAACAATGATGAGAATGTAGAGGACAGCACCGCAACAACAGATCCCACGGAATTAGAGAACCTTGAGAATTACGATGGAGGCGGTGGAGGCGGAGGCAGAAACGAAGGGCTCGAAAATACTCAAGGAAAAAAGACCTGGCCGGGCATTTACAAGCAATGCTCACTTGACCGCTTGGGTAAAGAGAACTTGGCCTATGCAATCAACAAATATATCCTCAATAACAAATGGCTTTCTAAAATAAAAATCTATCTTAAAGGAAAAGATGCAGGCTTTAAAGACATAAAATACAATAAGGATTTAGTGAACCCCGGAAACTATAACCCGGAGACCAAAGTTTTTGAAGTAAGAAATGATGGGGATATTGAATCTGCCTTGGGAGAAGAGTTTATCCATATGTTCCAAGATTATTATTATCAAGGAGGCATATCGCCCTATGCGCGAGCCAAGGGTAGCGCAAACATAGAATTTGAAGCCAAGATCATCAGAACCATTTCCTGTAATGGTGATAATAATGGGAATTGTATGCTTTGGGGAAAAGGAGAGAAATATAAAGGAGAGTTCGGAGCATGGATGGATTCGGCAATGAGACAATATCAATCAGGAAAACTCACCTACGAGGAATTGATGAAAGGCTATGGCGGCCATTCCTATTATGATTTCCTTCAAGATTTTTCAGAGGCGAATTCCAACACCCCGGGGTATGGTCCGGGATATATCAAGGAGGGCATGCAGCCCGAAGCATTAAAAGCATTGTGTAACCCAAAATTCAAGTAAATATGAAACGAATTGTTTTATTCCTGATAGTTTCCCTACTGCCTACAGCTCTCGTCTCGGCACAGGAAACTACGGCAATCAAAGCCCCTGTGTATGTAAGAAGTGAACTGGGAGAATATCGCAGCGCGGCTTCCTTCGAACTAAAACCGCGGAGCTATTCCGAAGGCCATATACGAATACACGGCCGCCCGGTATCAGATTTCCTGATACCCATCCTCTTGTCTACGCTCTCCAAAGAACGGTTTCGTGAACTCCAACCTTATGACCTCAGAATTAACCTACACTTTAATGGCATTGAAAAGTACCTGGCCTATGTGTCTTTCAGATATGAGCAAGGGGCAAAGGTCTTGGATGCACTGTTGACCAACGAAGAGATGGACGCCATCGAAAAGGCTTGTAAGAAGCTGGAATTTGAATACGACTTTTGGCTTACTGGCGAGTTAAATAGTTTTACTGAACTTTTCTGTTATATAAAGTTCAAGGACTTTAAAATAAAAAGGCATAAGGTCATATACACCGACTACTTTTTCGGCAAACCTTAAATAATATATGTTGAAACGAATTGTTTTATTCCTGATAGTTTCCCTGCTACCTATAGGCTTCGCTTTGGCACAGGAAAGAGCGGAGACGGACGAATCCGTCTATGTAGAAAACAAAGGAAGAGGATATAGCAGCAAGGCTTCCCTGAAACTTAAGCCGCAAAGCTACCGAGATGCCCTTGTCCTCTTAAACGGAAGATGGGCTGCGGATGAATCCAATGTGATACCAATTCTCCTGTCAACGCTCTCAGAGAAGAGGTTTGATGAGCTTCGCCCTTACAGATTATGGCTCTCCCTGAATTTTGATGCCATCAATAAGACCATGGCCTATGCGGACTTTCTATATTTTAAGGATTATGACTTTGCGAAACCGCCATTAACGGATGCTGAGATGGGAGCCATCGAAAAGGCATGCAAGAAGCTGAAGTTCGAGTATAAGCTTTATAACACATACAAGACCAACAACTTCACTTGCTACACTTATCTTATTGAATTCAAGGACTTCAAGTTTAAGAGAAACAAGGTCATATACCATAAACAGCATTACGACAGACCCAAAAACAAGTAGGATGTTGAATCGAATCATTTTATCCCTGACAGTTTCCCTGCTGCCGGGTTTCTATCCATACTGGAATAAATGTCAGAAACAAGCGAGGCAAAAAGGAAACGCAATAGGGGATAAACCCCATAATGGCCTCAATAATAGTCTATGAGATAGAGCATGGCCATAAGGCATTGAAAAACCAAAGGCTGCAAGCATCTATTGGCTTGCAGCCTTTGCTATAGTTAGACCAGCAGCCTTATTCGGCTACGACATTATCCGCAAAGTCGAGTATGTTCTTGCGATTAGCCTCCATGCGCTCGTAGTCCTCACGGCTGCCAACGATGAGCTTATCGAAAGAGCGCTGTCCTGTGCCGGCCGGAATCAAGTGGCCGCAAATGACATTCTCCTTCATGCCTTCCAGCGTATCCACCTTACCACGGATGGCAGCCTCGTTCAAAACCTTGGTTGTCTCCTGGAATGATGCGGCACTCATGAAGCTCTTCGTACCGAGAGCTGCACGGGTAATACCCTGAAGCACCTGTGTGGCGGTGGCCTGAACAGCCTCACGCACCTGAACAAGACGAAGGTCGCGACGCTTCAGACTTGAGTTCTCATCACGCAACTTACGCACCGTTACGATCTGTCCCTTTCGCATAATATCAGAGTCGCCGGCGTCTACTACCACCTTCTTACCCCAGATACGGTCGTTCTCGTCGGCAAAATCAAGTTTGTCAACAAGTTCCTGCTCAAGGAAAGTGGTATCACCCGGATCGTTGATCTGTACCTTGCGCATCATCTGGCGAACGATAATCTCGAAGTGCTTATCGTTGATCTTCACACCCTGAAGTCGATACACATCCTGAACCTCGTTCACAATGTACTCCTGCACGGCAGTAGGACCTTGGATAGCAAGAATATCGTCAGGAGTTACGACACCGTCTGAAAGCGGAGTGCCCGCACGGACAGCATCATGCTCCTGCACGAGAATCTGACGATTCAAGCTGACAAGATACTTCTTCTGGTCGCCAGTCTTAGAGGTAACGATAATCTCACGGCTGCCACGCTTAATCTTGCCCATGCTCACCTCGCCGTCGATTTCGGAAACAATTGCCGGATTAGACGGATTGCGAGCCTCGAGAAGTTCCTGTACGCGTGGAAGACCACCGGTGATGTCCCCCGCACTTGCCACATTACGGGGAATCTTGACAAGGGTCTTACCGGTTACGATGGTCTCGCCATCCTCAACGGCGATGTGTCCTCCTATCGGGAAGTTATAGGTTGCGACGATATTGCCATTCTTATCAATGACATCGCATGAAGGCACAAGGTTGCGCTCCTTGGGCTCTACGACGATACGCTCCGTCAGACCTGTGGTCTCGTCGGTCTCAGCCTTATAGGTCGAGCCTTCGACGACATCGTGGAACTTCAGCGTACCGGCATATTCACTTACGATGACGGCATTGAACGGATCCCACTTGGCGATAAGGTCGCCCTTCTTAACGGTATCTCCATGAGCAAAGTAGAGTGAGCTGCCATAAGGCACATTCAGCGTACTCAAGGCAATATTGGTGTTGGAATCCACGAAATGGATTTCAGCCAGTCGGCTTACCACCATCTTGCAGTCCCGGCCTTCCTCATCCTTAAAGTCAACGGTGCGAAGCTCGTCGAACTCAATCTTAGAATCATTCTTTGCCTTGATAGAAGCATTCGCCGCCGCTCCACCGGCGACACCGCCGGCGTGGAAGGTGCGCAGTGTAAGCTGCGTACCTGGCTCGCCAATGGCCTGTGCTGCAATGACACCTACAGCCTCACCCTTCTGTACCATACGGGCAGTTGCAAGGTTACGACCATAGCATTTAGCACAAACTCCCTTCTTGCTCTCACAAGTGAGCACGGAACGGATTTCAACCATCTCAATAGGGGTCGCCTCTATTTTCGCGACAGCATCTTCCGTGATCTGCTCACCGGCAGAACAAATGAGCTCGCCAGTCGTAGGATCCAATATGTCATGAACTGATACACGACCCAGGATGCGCTCACCGAGAGTGGCAATTACTTCATCGCCATTCTTCAATGCACGGCACTCAAGACCACGCAATGTACCGCAGTCGTCTTCCGTAATAATCACATCGTGGCTGACATCTACGAGACGACGGGTCAGATAACCTGCGTCGGCAGTTTTCATGGCCGTATCGGCAAGGCCCTTGCGAGCACCGTGAGAAGAAATAAAGTACTCCAACACAGACATGCCTTCCTTAAAGTTTGAAAGAATAGGATTCTCAATCGTACCGCGACTATCGGCACCAGCCTTCTGAGGCTTGGCCATCAAACCACGCATACCAGAGAGCTGCTTAATCTGATCCTTGGAGCCACGAGCACCGGAATCCAACATCATAAAGACGGCATTGAACCCCTGGTCGGCCTCGGTCATTTCCTTCATCAAGACATCGCCAAGCTCATTGTTGACATGGGTCCATGCGTCGATAACCTGATTATAACGCTCGGTATCGGTGATGAAACCCATATTATAGTTGTTGGTGATTTCCTCTACTTCCCTGTTACCTTTCTCGACAATGGAAGTTTTCTCCTTCGGAATAATGATGTCATCAAGGTTGAAAGAAAGACCGGCCACATAGGACATGCGATAACCCAGATTCTTGATACCATCCAGGAATTCGCAAGCGCGAGCCATGCCTACAGCCTTAATGGCATTGGCAATGATGCCACGCAGCGTCTTCTTGGAAATCACGTCATTGAAGTAACCAATCTCTACAGGTATAATCTGATTGACAATCACTCTGCCTACCGAGGTCTCCACCAAATGACGGACAGGCTTGCCATCGACTACATCATCGACCATGACCTTTACCTGGGCATGCAGGTCGCAGCGGCCTTCATTGTTTGCGATAAAAGCTTCTTCCGGACCATAGAAGGTCAGTCCTTCGCCCTTTGCTCCCGGGCGTATCTTAGTGATATAATACAATCCCAGTACCATATCCTGAGAAGGAACGGTAATAGGAGCACCATTTGCGGGATTGAGAATGTTATGACTCTGAAGCATCAATACCTGAGCCTCAAGGACTGCCTCGTTACTCAACGGGAGATGGACAGCCATCTGGTCGCCATCGAAGTCGGCATTGAATGCCGTACAAGCCAACGGATGAAGCTGTATAGCCTTACCCTCTATCATCTTTGGCTGAAACGCCTGAATACCAAGCCTGTGAAGTGTAGGAGCACGGTTCAAGAGAACGGGATGCCCTTTCATCACATTCTCCAAGATATCCCAGATTACCGGCTCGCGGCGATCTACGATTTTCTTAGCACTCTTCACGGTCTTTACGATACCCCGTTCGATAAGCTTACGGATGATGAAAGGTTTGTAGAGCTCTGCAGCCATCAACTTAGGAAGACCACACTCACCCATCTTCAACTCAGGACCGACAACAATTACGGAACGGGCTGAATAGTCAACACGCTTACCGAGCAAGTTCTGACGGAAGCGCCCTTGCTTACCTTTCAAAGAATCGGAAAGAGATTTCAAGGGACGATTGCTTTCACTCTTTACAGCACTTGCCTTGCGGGAGTTATCGAACAAAGAGTCGACAGCTTCCTGCAGCATGCGCTTCTCATTGCGGAGAATTACCTCGGGAGCCTTGATTTCCACTAATCTCTTCAGACGATTGTTGCGGATAATCACACGACGATAGAGGTCGTTCAGGTCGGATGTGGCAAAACGGCCACCATCCAGCGGAATCAGGGGACGAAGCTCTGGCGGAGTTACCGGAATAATCTTCATAATCATCCATTCCGGCCTATTGATAGCCTTCGACCCACGGAAAGCCTCAACGACCTGCAAGCGTTTTAAGGCGTCGGTCTTGCGCTGCGCAGAAGAGTCGTTATTGGCACGGTCGCGCAACTCATAGGATATCTTATCGAGGCCAGTCTGACCATTTTCATCCTCCGTTCCAAGTTCCGCAAGAAGATTCTGGATAGCTTCGGCACCCATCTTCGCAACAAACTTGTTAGGGTCTGCATCGTCCAAGAGATCGTTGTTAGGCTCGAGGCGGTTATCAACGATATCAAGATACTCATCCTCGGAAAGGAGATCGTATTTGTGAGAGCCATTGAGTTCTATACCTTCTGCATCAGAAACACCCTCGAGTTTACCAGGCTTGATAACAATATATTTCTCATAGTAGATAACTGAATCAAGCTTTTTCGTGGGGATTCCCAACAGATAGCCTATCTTATTCGGCAATGAACGGAAATACCAGATATGGGCAACCGGAACGACAAGCTCAATATGGCCCGAACGCTCACGACGCACTTTCTTCTCGGTAACCTCAACACCACAACGATCGCAGACAATACCTTTATAGCGTATGCGCTTGTACTTACCACAGGCGCACTCATAATCCTTGGTTGGACCAAAAATGCGCTCGCAGAAGAGACCATCGCGCTCCGGCTTATATGTACGATAATTGATGGTTTCAGGCTTGGTAACCTCACCATACGAATTTTCCAGGATTTCTTCAGGAGAAGCCAGTCCGATGGTAATCTTCGTAAAATTATTCTTTACCTTTGTATCTTTTTTGAAAGCCATGTTTCTTATATTTGTTAAATGGGTTCTCGTTTAATCAAGTTTCACGCTTAATCCCAGACCACGAAGCTCGTGGAGAAGTACATTGAGCGATTCTGGGATACCCGGAGTTGGAAGAGGATCGCCCTTAACTATGGCTTCATAAGCCTTTGAACGACCAACAACATCATCACTCTTGATTGTCAAAATCTCCTGAAGCACATGGGCGGCACCGAAACCTTCAAGTGCCCAAACCTCCATCTCTCCAAAACGCTGACCTCCAAACTGAGCCTTACCTCCAAGAGGTTGCTGGGTAATCAAACTATAAGGACCTATCGAGCGAGCATGCATCTTGTCTTCAACCATATGGCCAAGTTTCAAGAAATAGGTCATGCCTATTGTTGCAGGCTGGTCAAACATCTCGCCAGTCTCACCATCATATATATGGGTAGAGCATAAGCGTGGAAGGCCTGCTTTGTCTGTCCATTTCTGAAGATCATCAAGCTTGGCGCCATCAAAGATTGGAGTTGCAAACTTAACACCGAGTTTCTTACCTGCAGCACCGAGGATGGCCTCGAATATCTGGCCAAGGTTCATACGAGAAGGCACACCCATCGGATTGAGTACCAAATCTACCGGGCGCCCGTCTTCAAGGAATGGCATATCTTCCATACGAACCACCTTAGAGACAATGCCCTTATTACCATGACGACCGGCAAGTTTATCACCTACCTGAATCTTACGCTTCTTCGCAACATAGACCTTTGCCATCTGGAGCACTCCAGAAGGAAGCTCGTCGCCAATCGTAATGGCAAACTTGCGACGCTTCAACTCGGCATCCATCTGTTTATACTTGCGCATATAGTTCATAATAAGCTTGGAGATAAGATTGTTCTTATGCTCGTCATTCGTCCAGCTATTGCTCTCAATACCGTCGTATTCAATATTCTTCAAGACTGCAGCTGTAAAATTACTGCCTTTCGTAATAATCTCCGCACCAGTATAATCCTTGATGCCCTGTGATTTCAAGCCCTTAGTAAGCTCAAGCAGCTTGTCTACAAGAATATCCTTCAAGTCGTCTACCTTTGCCTCATATTCCTCGTCGATCTTGGTCAAAAGAACCTTGTCTTGCTTCTTTGACTCACGAGTCTTAATAGAACGAGAGAATAGTTTCTTATCTATGATGACACCACTCAGCGATGGATTAGCCTTCAATGAGGAATCCTTTACATCGCCGGCCTTATCACCGAAAATAGCACGGAGCAGTTTCTCTTCCGGAGAAGGATCACTCTCTCCTTTAGGAGATATCTTGCCAATCAGGATATCGCCCGGCTCCACACGAGCACCTACACGGATGATACCATTATCATCAAGATCTTTCGTCGCCTCTTCTGATACATTGGGAATATCGGATGTAAATTCCTCATAGCCACGCTTAGTCTCACGAACATCAAGAGAATATTCATCAACATGAACCGAGGTTAATACATCTTCGCGAACCATGCGCTCCGAAATTACAACGGCATCCTCGTAGTTATAACCCTTCCAAGGAATATAAGCGACGAGAAGATTGCGCCCCAATGCCAGTTCCCCATTTTCAGTAGCATATCCTTCTGTCAGGATATCACCCTTCTTAACACGCTGGCCCTTGTCGCAAATAGGACGAAGGTCGATGGTCATATTCTGGTTTGTCCGACGGAACTTAGGAATCCTATATTCTTTCAAGGCAGGCTCGAAACTTACGAACTCCTCCTCCTCTGTACGGTCATAGAGAATGCGAATCGTCGTTGCATCAACATATTCTATTACACCATCACCTTCTGCAGTTATCATCGTGCGTGAGTCTTCGCAGGCCTTTTTCTCCAAGCCTGTACCTACGATAGGCGCATCGTTATGAAGCAAGGGGACAGCCTGACGCATCATATTACATCCCATCAAAGCACGGTGTCCATCATCATGCTCCAAGAAAGGAATCAAACCTGCAGACAGAGAAGCTATCTGCTGCGGAGACACATCCATGTAGTCTACCTGAGCAGGCGGTACTACCGGATAATCTGCATCCTGACGACACTTAACCATCTTACGAACGAAACTTCCATCTGCGTTGAGAGGGGCATTACCCTGACCGATAAGTCTATCTTCCTCTTCCTCGGCAGTAAGATAGGCAACATGATCGTTGTCCATATCCACCACAGAATCTGCAATCTTGCGATAGGGGGTTACTATAAAGCCAAGATCATTAATCTTTGCATATAAACAGAGTGAAGATATCAGACCGATGTTTGGTCCTTCAGGAGACTCAATCGGACAAAGGCGTCCATAGTGAGTATAGTGTACATCACGAACCTCAAATCCTGCACGCTCACGAGTAAGACCACCAGGGCCAAGGGCTGAAAGACGACGCTTATGCGTAACTTCTGCCAATGGATTGGTCTGATCCATGAACTGGCTAAGAGGATTCGTTCCGAAAAAAGAATTGATTACGCTGGAGATTGTCTTGGCATTAATCAAATCTGTCGGAGTGAACACCTCGTTGTCGCGTACATTCATGCGTTCACGGATGGTACGACTTACACGGGCCAAACCTATAGAGAACTGATTTGCCAACTGCTCACCAACCGTACGAACACGGCGATTGCTCAAGTGATCGATATCATCAAGTGCTGCATTGGAGTTGATCAGGTCAATCAGATATTTGATAATCTCTACAATATCTTCTTTGGTCAGGACACGAACATCTGAGTCGATATTCAGCCCCAACTTCTTGTTGATGCGGTACCGCCCAACCTCTCCAAGATCATAACGCTTATCAGAGAAGAACAGATTGGTGAAGACCTCACGAGCACTGGCATCATCAGCTGGGTCTGCATTACGCAGCTGACGATAGATATAGAGCACAGCCTCCTTTTCCGAGTTCGACGGATCTTTCTGCAGGGTATTGAAAATGAGCGAATACTTCTGAGCTGCCTCCTGATCCTTATGAAGTAGGATTGTAGACGCCCCACTATCAAGAATTTCTTCTACATTCTCAGCTGTAATCTCTGTCTCACGATCAAGAATTACTTCGTTACGCTCAATAGAGACAACCTCACCCGTATCTTCGTCAACAAAGTCTTCATTCCAACTCTTCAGCACACGAGCAGCAAGCTTGCGGCCGATAGCAGCTTTCATATTCTTCTTGTTTACCTTCACCTCTTCACAAAGATCAAATATCTGAAGAATATCCTTATCACCTTCATAACCGATAGCACGGAGAAGGGTCGTGATAGGCAACTTCTTCTTTCGGTCAATATAGGCATACATCACATTGTTGATGTCAATAGAGAACTCTATCCATGAGCCTTTGAACGGGATGATACGAGCACTATAAAGTGGGGTGCCATTTGCATGCAATGTACTACTAAAGAACACGCCCGGAGAACGGTGCAACTGAGCAACAACTACACGTTCAGCTCCATTAATAATAAAGGTACCATTCTCCGTCATATATGGGATAGTCCCCAAGAATACATCCTGAGTTACAGGTGCAAAAGCCTCATGATCCGGATCCGTGCAGTAGAGCTTCATTCTGGCCTTCAAAGGTACACTATATGTCAGACCACGCTCAAGACACTCGTCAATGGTATAGCGCGGAGGATCAACATAGTAATCTAAGAACTCAAGGACAAAATTATTACGAGTATCGGTAATAGGAAAGTTTTCCGCGAACACCCTATATAAACCGTCGTTCTTGCGTTCCTCAGGCGGAGTATCCAACTGCAAGAAGTCCTTAAAAGACTTCAACTGCACATCGAGAAAATCCGGATATGGATACGGATTATGCACGCTGGCAAAATTTACTCTGTTATCAACAATTTTTGTAGCCATATATAATATAAATTCTGTTTTATTAGTCTTTACGACTTGTAAAGGCTTGTTCTTTGAAAAGACACAAAAAGGTTAGGACACACCGACCGGGCATATCCTAACCGTATTTTAGAGTAATTAGAGTCGTTTTACTTGAGCTCTACCTTAGCACCAGCTTCCTCTATGGTCTTCTTCAAATTCTCAGCTTCTTCCTTAGAGAGACCCTCCTTGACTGTGGCAGGAGCATGTCCTGCACCGTCTACGAGTTCCTTAGCTTCCTTCAAACCGAGACCGCAAGCCTCTCTTACAACCTTTATAACATTGAGCTTTGTAGCACCAATCTCAGTGAGAACCACATCAAAAGAAGTTTTCTCCTCTGCTGCCTCAGCTGTGCCGCCAGCAGCAGGACCAGCTGCCACTGCAACGGCTGCTGCAGCAGGCTCAATACCATACTCGTCCTTCAGGACTGTTGCCAACTCATTAACTTCCTTAACTGTGAGGTTTACCAACTCCTCAGCAATAGCTTTAATATCTGCCATTTTATTCTAAATTTAGTTTTATTTTTACTAATGTTATTGACTTTAATTGATGTTTATTATTCAGGACGCTCGCCTAAAGTCTTGAGCACACCATGGATGGTGCTTGCGCCTGACTGAAGAGCAGAAACAACATTCTTGGCAGGAGATTGCAGCAAAGCTACAACATCCGCGATAAGTTCGCTCTTGCTCTTGAGGGCTACAAGTTCGTCGAGTTTATCAGCACCTATGAAGATGCTTTCCTCGGCGTAAGCAGCCTTGAGGGCAGGAATACCTGCCTTCTTATAATCCTTCAGTAACTTTGCAGGAACATTCGCTGTCTGTGTGAACATCACAGCAGTAGTACCCCTCAATGCAGTATATAAAGGTTCAAAATCAATATCAGAAGCCTCGAAAGCCTTGTGAAGAAGATTATTCTTTACAACGACCATCTTGATTTCCTTCTTGAAGCAATTGCGACGGAGAGCACTGGTATCCTCCGCATTCAAACCAGTAACATCTACCAGATAAAAATGCGGGAATTGCTTCAGTTTCTGTCCAAGTTCAACAATAATAGTATCTTTTACTTCCTTTTTCATTTTACAAAACTTTTAGAGTTATTCAACTGATTTTGGATCAACTTTGATACCCTTACTCATTGTGCTAGAAATAAAGATACTCTTGATATATGTACCTTTTGCAGCAGCAGGCTTCAACTTGATAACCGTAGAGATAAACTCTTTGGCATTACCAAATATCTGTTCGGATGTCATATTGATTTTTCCGATTGAAGTATGTATAATGCCTGCCTTATCAACCTTGAAGTCGATTTTACCCTGCTTAACTTCCTTAACTGCCTTAGCAACATCCATAGTTACAGTACCGCTCTTAGGGTTTGGCATAAGACCGCGAGGGCCGAGTACTCGACCCAACGGACCTATCTTGCCCATGCAAGACGGCATAGTGATGATAACATCAATATCTGTCCATCCACCTTTGATCTTTTCGACATACTCGTCAAGACCAACATAATCAGCACCTGCCTCTTTAGCAGCAGCTTCCTGATCAGGAGTACAGAGAGCCAGAACTCGTGTGGCCTTACCAGTCCCGTTGGGCAGCGAAACCACGCCACGAACCATCTGATTAGCCTTACGAGGATCGACTCCTAAGCGTACATCAACATCAACAGAAGCATCAAACTTGGTCGTAGTAATATCTTTAACCAACTTTGAAGCTTCCTCCAAAGTGTATGCCTTCCCTGCTTCAACCTTATCAGCTACTGATTTTTGATTTTTTGTCAGTTTACTCATTTTTCAAATTGAAGTTATAAATTATTTACCAGGGAAGTCCCCTTTTACAGTAATACCCATACTCCTTGCTGTACCGGCAATGAGACGCATAGCACTCTCAACCGTGAAGCAATTCAGGTCTGGCATCTTGTCCTCGGCGATTGTCCTTACTTGTTCCCAAGTAACTGAAGCAATCTTCTTCCGGTTAGGCTGACCAGAACCCGTCTTTGCTTTGGCAGCCTCAAGCAACTGAACAGCTGCCGGAGGAGTCTTAATAACGAAGCTGAAAGACTTGTCGGTATAGTAAGTGATAACAACAGGAAGAACTTTCCCTGCCTTATCCTGGGTGCGGGCGTTAAATTCTTTGCAGAATCCCATAATATTAATACCTGTCTCTTATACACATCTCCGAGCCCACGAGACTCGACGTCATC
>CAUULA010000053.1:0-18764 GCA_963545855.1 uncultured Prevotella sp. | reverse complement strand
GATGACGTCGAGTCTCGTGGGCTCGGAGATGTGTATAAGAGACAGCAGGGAGCCTTCTCCCTGCCCCTCTGCTGCAGAGGGGAAACAAAACTCCCTCCCTGTGAGACAGAGCCGGGGAGAGGCCACAGAAAGAAAGCCGGCAGTCAGACTCTCTCTAACTGCCGGTTTCTTCATCAGGAGTGGACCTGGAGGGATTCGAACCCTCGTCCGCACGGGGAAACCATATGCTTTCTACATGCTTATTCCAGCCTTCGATTTTCGTGCGACGGCAAGACCTGGACCACCAACCGACGCCTTATCCTCTGAATCTTCGCCCGCGGAGCGAGGCCTCCGCAGGGCTATCCCCGACCTTTCTGGCACCGCTGGGTCAAGCTATTTCGGGAAAAGAGTGCTTGAGCGATGTCCCGTCCCCTCACCTTGTGAAGGGATTGAGCCTGTCTACTGTACTTCGATCAGGCAGCGAGAGCGTAATTGTTTTCGCCAATTAAATTTTTGATCGCTTTGTTTAAGGAGACAGCCACCGAGGCTCCGCATGCTTACATACCATCTCGGCCCGCCGTCAAATCCAGTCAAGCCCGTGATTCTGCAATTTATTGAGAATCAATATCTTGCATTTCCAAAAGCAGTAGAGTGTGCAAAAAATGTGGAAAAAGGCAATCTAATGCCCACTATTTAACTACTTTTATACTGCAAAGGTATGATTATTTTTCCAATAATCGTTTTTTTTTGAAGAAAAAATCTCTTTGCAAAGTCGTTCTATCCAATCCTACAGAATTACCATTAAAAGCCTCGTGCGCGCGCAAGGTCGCATTTATACACAAAAAAACAGTCAGCACAAAGCCAACTGCCCCCTAAAATACAAGAACCAAAATCTAACTATAAAGAAAATCCATCACCTCCTTTGATGTCCTGCCGTGGCGCAACTCCATGATAGCAGGGTTAATCCTGTAACCTGCATCGCTCACTTGCAGGATAAACTCGTTTCTTATCGCTACGCTAAATGCCCACTCTCCGAGCTTGCTCCCGTACTCGCCCAAGAAGGCAAAATGCTTTCTGATTGTGAAAAGCAAGTCCTTCTTGGTGAAGGTAGGGTTGTAACCCATGCCTACACACTTGTTAAGCAAGTCCCTAACACTCAAGAATATAGCCTTAACATCTGCCGTGGTAAGTGTTACCTGAATGGTATGCGTATCGCTTGCTGTCTCTAATTCTCTTTTCCTCGTTACCTTCATCGGGCTAATTCATATTTGTATTTTCTGTTAAACTGCTCTTGGGTAAGATGTTGTGAAAACACACCGTCCGCTACCAATGCAGCGTAGTCGTCCGGCGACTTGACTGCAGATAGCAGGTATTGCAGGGACTTACTCGGGATATCGTGCTTCTCCTCGTAATGCCTTAGCTTGCTCTCTGCCTCCACAACATTGCACAGCAGCCTATAATGCTCAAAATACTCATCGGGGATATGATAGGTTGCCTTGGCGCAAATCCACTTGTCAGCGTTGGTGCAAATAACACTGCCGTCTTTCATTTCCAACCTAATGCGTGGAACAACCGACTTATAAGACTGAATCCTATCTATTAACTGCGTGGCTTTCCGCTCTATTTTCCGCCATTCCGCCACCATTGCACTAATGGTATCTGTCGACAACGGCATAGCCTCAACGGCTGCAATCTTAGCCGACACAACACCAGTCAGCCAAGCACTGCTAATTGCAGGCAAATCATCAGGGATAACCCCCAAATCACGGCTCATTTGTTGCAATGCAAACAAAGCTCCATTCACTTCAGAAACAATGCTGTTAATCTGCGTTTTTGCCTTCTGTCCCTCCTCTGCGATATACACAGACTTAGGGAGGGTTCTCGTCAATCCTGCCATACTTACTTAAATGATTGCCTTAATTGTTCACACTTTGCGACCTTACGCGCTTCCGCTTGACTGCGTTGCAGAAAATACTCCCTAACCTGCTCGTCTGTGTCCTCGTCCCTCAACATGTCAAGCTCTCGCTGCTGTGCCGCAATCTTATCCTGCATCTGCTGATACTCTAATTCTGTAATCTCCATATTGCGTTATTTTTAATAGTTTGCAGAACAAAGTTAGTAAAAATATTTGACAATAATACACATAGCAAGAAAAAAGGTGCAAAATTACTCAAAAATAATCTGCACCCTTTGGTAATTACTCTTTATCCCTAAAGTAATCTGAAGCCATGAGGTCAGGCAGCATAAACTCCCCCAACTCTATCAGCTGTTTATTTATCTCAAATATTCTTTGAGCCAGCTCCTCACCTTTTTTCTCGCTGCTGATTTTCTCCTGGAAGGATAAACACACGCAAGCTAACTTGTTCATACACTCCTTAATCAATTCTAATTCTTCCATGTTGTCTAAATATTAAATAAATTAACGTTGTTACCAAAATTTGTCCCAAAACACACCTTACTATAAGGGAATGCCTACTTGTAAGCAAGTACCGTCCTCACTTCATCGTCCAACTCCCGTGCCAAGTCATTGCCGCCAGTGGCAGTAAACTTGTTGCCTACCGCCTCAATGGACTTGCGGAGACGGGTATAATACTTCCTGTCTGCATACACTCCCTTAGCCTTCATTTCTGTCAGAATCCTGTCAATATCGCCTGCCTCCATATTTGCCAAGGCGACCGCAAGCAGATAGTCCTTGCCGTCTGATACTGTCTTAATTTTGCTCATAGATATAAAATTATATAACTTATTGATTCCAAAATAGAGTTCTCCCCACTTGTTCACAGCGCCGACAAAGAAAGCATCATCCGCCAAGGTAGAGGCTGTTACCTCTGTCCGCTTGAATTGCTTGGCTATCCTACCCTTAAATCTCGCCTCGTAGCGGAGCATATTGCCGCAATCGGCATAGACTTGGGGCAGCTGCTTGTGGGTGTTGCTGCATTCAACTTGTTTATCATAGAAGCAAAGAGACTGCAAATTCTCCTTGCCTCGTTGATAGTATAACGTGCTCTGCGTTGCTTGAATGCGCTGAAAATATGCAAGGCTGCCCAGCACATCCAAATACGCCTTGACAGCATTCTGCATCATTAAATTTGAACATATGTCCAGCCGTGTAACCCTTGCGTCAAGCATATTAATGTGCAGGCTGTCGCTCATTTGCTCCACTGCTTTCTTTACATCTCGGCGACTGACCATTAACGTATTATTCTCTCCAAAGAAGGCGGCAATACTGCCCTTAACGCTTAGTCCGGCACCACCTGCTACTACCCGCAAGTTACCCACGTTGCCGCTGCTCCATGCCTCGCCTGTGTCTCGGCTTACACTCTCATTGGTGAGCAGACGGGCAACGTTAGCAATATCCGCCTGGTTGGCTCGGCTTAACTCTAAGGATAGATGCAAAGTATCGTAGCCAATCATATATTATACCTTAACTGCGCTGTCCCTCATTAAGTCCAGCTCGCATTGATACTTGCCCAACGCAATGGCCTTGCGATAAGCGTCAACTAACGGGCGACCATCAGCCAATACAAAGAGCTCTACATACTCAAAGCCCTTGCCAACTACAAATACAAAGCCATCGTTGCGCTCATCATAGAGCGGGTTAGTGTCCCCCGTCTTTAGCACCTCCTGCTGGCTCGGTTCTCCGCTGCACGTCCACGCTTTAGTCTCATCATTCATCATCAGCCGTAAGCCGCTTAAGTTAAATGTCTTATGGCATAAGTGTGGGCGCATCTGTACGTAGTACTCGGGGGTCGTCTCGCTGCTCTTGCGGTTGGGGTTTCTGTCTGACGCAATCAGATTAAGGTACATCTGCCCCTTTTTGGTTTTCAGCTTGTCCGCTCCGCTCCAATACCCGGCAAACAGCGTCAAATCAAATCGCATAGTCCTGCGCTCAACCATTTCTCCGCCACGCTTAACGCTTGAGTTATTGCGCTCAAATCTAAGATAGCACGCAAATTTAGGTGTAATCATTGCACACCTCCTCTCTGCGCTAAGGTGATGTTGTTCTGCGCTTGCTCCTGCAATTCCTCGTTGCTTGCCACACGTCCGCTGCGTACCCACTTGTCTAAGTCTTCAGCAGCAAATAAGATACGCCTGCCCAACGGGCGGTAGAACGGTATTTCTTTGCGGCTTGTCAATTTGTACAGATAACTCAACGCTATGCCTACATAGTGGGCTGCTTCCCTCGCTGTTAGATAGTTGTTCTTTTCCATTGTTCCTATTTTTTTGAAGTTAATGGAAATTGGGCCCTTTTTCCGATGCAAAGGTAGCAACTTAAGGCAGCTCAAGGAATATAGACTAAATTAGCCGGGCAAATATATACCTAAAGTGTGGCTACTGCGTCCATTATTTCTTTGTATCTGTTATATTGGTTGAGGCTCTTTTTGCTGGCACTGCAATTATCCACCTCAAATTTTAGATTGGATATTTCAAGCGGAGATACTTTGCTGCACCTGTTTGCCAAGCCTTGCGCCGTTAGTATCTTTCCCCTATTGCTTGCAAAGGTCTTATTTGTTCCTGCTACATCCTGCCAGTTATAGCATATCATATCATTGCCCCTAAGCTCCTGCAGCATCAAGCAAAGCAGCGTTGCATTCTTTACAATTATCGGCTGTGGAGCTTTGCAGTCTAACCACCTCCTAACGCTCGATAACGTTTGGTTCTCTCCAAATATATACTTATTCATCACTGGCAGTAACTTAATTATTTGCTTATCGCTTAAATTATCCCCAAAGTTATAATCCACACTTACCACCCTACTGCGCACACCTCGCATTAGGTCGCTCACATCTAACCCCTCGCCTGCAGCTAATTCAGTCATATTGATAATAAATTTATCCTCATCAGACAACGGCAGACGTTTCCGCCAGCTCGCCATTAGCTCCTCCATGTGCCCTATATCCTCCTCCGGGGTCTGCCCTTTGCGCCTCACCTGCGATAATTTCCTTGCGTGGGCTACAGCTTCATCGGGCAGGTAGTACTCTGTCGTGGTGTGCTTCTTGCTTTTCTTTGCCATCTCTGAAAAAAATAAAAAATTCAGATTGAAAGTGATTATACCTTATTATATATATAGAGAGGGGGGGAGGGGGCTATATGGTAAATATCCCGTCCATCGTATTTGCTGCCTCCTTCTGCGCATCATCAACTATCTTTGCATAGATTTCCGTGGTTGATATCTTCAAATGTCCTAACTGCTTGCTCACTACAGCTATAGGCAGTCCGCTGCTTAGCAGCAGTGTGGCAGCTGTATGCCTTGCGCAATGGAAGGTTATCACCTTGGTTATTCCTGCCTCCTTAATCCACGCCTTCAACGCCACATTGGCATGGCAGTTCTTTGGCAAATTGAATATTGATTCATCGCTTGTCCTTAGTTTGTCCTTAATCAGCTGCATTGCGTTGTTTGGTATATATATCTTTAGGGGTTCTTTTGTCTTTGTCATCGTAATGCCGAGGTATGTGCCTACGCTGTCATGATTAAAGTCCCCCGGGGTTATCTTAGCCATATCGCTATATCTCAACCCGGTCAAGCACGAGAAAAGAAAAGCACACTTAATATCCTTGTTCTGCCCGTTGTAAGGGGCATCTATCAACGTCTGCACCTCCTCCTTGGTTAGGTAAGTCCGCGTCCTGCTCTCCGTCTTTATTTTGTATGATTTATCTAAGTCTCGCAAGGGATTAACCGCTATCAGCTTATCCCTTACGGCTTGATTTAACACCCCGTTCAGATTCCGCACAAACTTGTTCTGCGTGTTTGCTGACAACTTGACCGCCTTGCGTTTCTTGATGTCTGTAGAGCGTTGGTAATTAAGGTTCAAAGCGTCTTTCTGCAAATATTCTATGAACTTCTTGCACCACTCATCATTTACTTTGCCTATCCTTACATCGCTGCTGTAAATATCAATATGTCTCGCCATAGACTGATATGTAGCAAATACGGAATGCTCATTACCGCTCTCACTCAAAGCATCTTTACCCAGCTTGTCGATGTAGTCCGTCAGCCGTACCCTCCCCTTGGGGGCAGGTGCAAAATTGGCATTGTTACGCTCCAAGTCTGCGTTAATCGTATCACACTCAACACGCTGCATCCTCAACAACTCTTCATTGTTCAGTTTGATTGCGGTGGACTTCTCGGGAATAAGAACAACACCCGTACTTACCCGCTTCACATCGTAGTCAGTACAGGAGTAGCGTACCAGTGCAACGTTGCCGCTTTTCAGCTCCCGTCCGACCAAATACACCTTGCGTTCCCCACGCTTAGCCTTCAAGCCATAGCCTTCTATGATGCTATGCGCATCTGCATATAATTGCTTTTTCATACTGTTACCTTTTTCCGCTACAAAGATACAAAAATAGTGTGTAAAAAGTGTGCAAAAAGGTTGGAAAATAAAGGCAATTAAAGGAAAATTAACGCTACATAAACGAGGAAGTTAGATTAATGATAACTTGCTGTAAATTAGTGCCTTTAGCTTCCTTCTCTTTCCTTGGATTGCGTCTAAATACGGCATAGAAAATGGGCTTGTCCGGTCAAATCCAGTCAAGCCCATTGTGTATATGCGTTGCAAAGATACTGCTTTTTTCGAAAAGCAGCAACTTTTCAAGTAAAAAATCTTATTTCCGCCGCCTTTCCATGCCCGGGAGAGCGGTCGGGGCGGCTCCCTCCAGCGCCAGGAGGGCGCGCTTGCGGTCGAGGCCGCCGGCATAACCGGTGAGGCTGCCGTCGGAGCCCACCACCCGATGGCAGGGAACGATGAGGCTGACGGGATTGCGGCCTACCGCCCCGCCCACGGCCTGCGCCGACAGATGGGGCAAGCCGCGCCCCTCGGCCATGCGGCGGGCGATGGCGCCATAGGTCGTGGTCTGCCCATAGGGGATGGCAAGCAGGAGGTTCCACACCTCACGCTGAAACTCCGTCCCCTTCAGGCGCAGCGGCGGCCGGAAACCGGGCTGCCGACCCGAAAAGTAGATGTCGAGCCACTCCGCCGCCTGCCTGAACACCGGCAGGTCGCGCCCCTCGTGGCCCTGCCCTAAGGTGGAGCCGAAATACTTCTGTCCGTCGAACCACAGACCCGTGAGAAAACGGCCGTCGCTCGACATCGTGATGCCGCCCAGAGGCGACTGGTAATGTGCTGTATAGTCCATAGAAAAACCTTAAAGAGTTTCTTTTTTCATTTTCGGCAGATACACCGCAATGATGCCCAGCAGGGGCAGCAGGGTGCTCACCTTGAAGACGAAGAGTATGCCCGTCTGGCCGGCCAGCCAGCCGAAAAACGAGCTTCCGAGGCCTCCCAGCCCGAAGGAGAGGCCATAGAAGATGCCCGCCACTACGCCCGTATGCGCCGGCATGAGGTCGGTGGCATACACGAGGATGGCCGAGAAGGCGGAGGCGATGATCAGCCCGATGGCCACCGAGAGCAGAATCGTGCCCCAGAGCGTGCCCACATACGGCAGCATCAGCGTGAACGGAGCCGCCCCGAAGATGGAGAACCAGATGACATACTTGCGCCCGTAGCGGTCGCCGAGCCACCCGCCGACAATCGTTCCCACGGCCTGGGCGGCGAGGAAGGCGAAGAGGCAGAGCTGCGACAGCCGTATCGAGACGCCGAACTTGTCGATGAGGAAGAAGGTGAAGTAGTTGGTCATGCTCGCCGTATAGAAGTTTTTGGAGAACATGAGCATGAAGAGGATGAAGACGAAGAAGCGGATCCGGCCGCGGCTATACGCCTTCACGGTGGCCCAGCGGCTGCGTGCCCTGTGGGCATAGCTCTTCAGCTCGCGCACATGCCACCGCCCCACATAGCCCAGGATGACGGCGGCGAGGATGGCCACGACGGCAAAATAGCGGATGCCCGGCATGCCGTGGGGCAGCACGATGACGGCGGCCAGCAGCGGCCCGGCGGCATAGCCGGCGTTGCCCCCTACCTGGAAGATGCTCTGCGCCAGCCCTTTCCGCCCGCCGGAGGCCAGCTGGGCCACCTGCGAGGCCTGCGGATGGAACACCGACGAGCCGCAGCCGAACAGGGCCACGGCCATGAGAATCAGAGGGAAACTCGTGGCCGAGGAGAGCAGGAAGATGCCCGTGAGCGTGAAAATCATGCCCACCGAGAGCTGCCAGGCATGATGGTGCTTGTCGGCATAGAGCCCCACGAGGGGCTGCATGACCGACGAGGTGAGCTGCAAGACCAGCGTTATCGCCCCGATCTGGGCAAAGGAAAGCGCGAAGTCCGACTTCAGCATCGGATAGATAGACGGCAGCATCGACTGGATGGTGTCGTTCAGGAAATGGCAGAAGCTCACCACGAAGAGCACCGCAAACGAGGTGCCGCCGGCCTGTCGTATGATAGTAGAATCCGTGCGCATCGTAATCCCCAACCCTGCAAGGCCGCCCTTGTCAGCGCCCCTTCCACCTCCAGTCCGCAGACGGATGGATGGCGGGCGGACAAGGCATGCCCTACCGCATGCAAAGATACGCATTTGATCTGAAATCACAAAATCCTGAGCCTGACTTTCAAAAAAACTCTGCGGCCGGGACAGATACTCTCACGCACCGACTTAGCGCATAAATAATTATTGCGAAAACATTTTACTTTTCTGTAAAATATAAGGCAAAATAAGGCCGGAAACCAAGAAACGAGTCATCGCGAACAAAAACAAGGCCGAAAAATCATAAAACGCCATCCGGCTGACAATCACAGGATTAGAGCCACCCATGCTTTATGAGCAACCGTCTGCACATCAAAAATCGTGGCCGGAAGCGGCTAAAAGGCTCGCAAAAAGCGGCTGAAAGGAAGACTAAAGGCCGTTAAAAGCTGAGTAAAAGACGGCTAAAAGGAGAACAGGAAGCGGCCTTTTACATCCCACATTGCCCCCGCCGGGTAAAAAACCGGCCGTTTTCACCTTTCTTAGTAGCCATTTGCGGAGTTTTCAAAAATTGCCGGGAATGAAGATTTTTGTCATTTTATTTTATATTTTTGACTCCTGCCGCCATTTTGGATCACCCCTCGCACAATAGGGAGCCCCCTCGCCCGGGCTCCCGAAAAACAATCTCTCGCCCCGGTTCAGAGACAAAAAAACGCACCCACAGACTAAAAACCGATGGTTTTTCGGAATTTATTGACTATCTTTGCAACAAATTAACAGAAAGAGAGTTATTATTAAAAACGAGCAAACAAGCATGGCTGTACAAGACGGAATGGGAGCCACACAACTGGCAGTAAAAAGGGCGGCTGACATCGTCGGCTCCCTCGCCGCGCTCATCCTCCTGTCTCCCCTCCTCCTCTTCATCGCCATCCGGCTCCGGATTCAGGACAACGGCCCGGTCATCTTCCGGCAGGAACGCGTGGGAAAGGGCGGCAAAGCCTTCACCATCTACAAGTTCCGCACCATGTCCGGAGCCACGGAGGAAGACGGGCCGCAGCTGGTTGCCGTCTGCGACGACTCCCACTGCACCCGTCTGGAGCAAATGCTCCGCCGCCGTCATCTCGACGAACTGCCCCAGCTCTGGAATGTGCTGCGGGGCGACATGTCGATCGTGGGACCCAGACCCGAAAGGAAATACTTCGCCGACCGCATCATGGCCGTGGACGAAGACTATCGTCAGGTCTACCGCATGAAGCCCGGCCTGACCTCGGAAGCCACCCTCTACAACGGCTATACCGACACCATGGAGAAGATGCTGACGCGCCTGCACATGGACCTCAGCTATCTGGAGCGCCGCTCGCTGTGGCTGGACTTCAAGATTGCCGCGAAGACCGCCCTCAATATCATCACCGGAAAGAAATTCTAACAAGATATGAAGAAAATCACCAAACTGGCATTCTCCCTGTTCGCATGCATTCTTTTGGCATCGTGCGGGACACCGAAACAATTCAATTACATGCAGGACGCGGAGGTCGGGAGAATCATTTCCACCCAGGTAAAGGATATCAAACTACGACCCGACGACAAGATCCTTGTCTTCATAAAGAGCCAGGACGCCACACTGACAGAGCATTTTAACATCTGGACTCCCAACATGATGAATGCCGTTACCTATACTATAGACAGCAAAGGAGACATCGACTTCCCCATGATCGGCAAGATCAAGGTGGCAGGCCTGAACCGCGAAGAAGCAAGAACAGCCATCAAGGACAGGATTGTGGAAAGTTATGGAGCAAAGGATGCCGTGGTAACATTAGACTTTGCGAACCTTCATTTCTCTGTGTTAGGCGAGGTCAACCATGCCGGGCAATTCTCAATCAACCAGGATAAAATTACAATTCTCGACGGTATCAGCATGGCCGGCGACCTGAATATCTATGGCGTAAGAGATAATGTGATGGTCATCCGTCCCACGGAAAACGGAAATATCACATACAGGCTCAATCTCACCTCTGCACACGACCTGGCAAATTCCCCTGCCTACTATTTGCAGCAGAATGATGTCATTTATGTCCCAGCCAACAGAATGCGGCAGAGACAGTCGACGGTGAATGGAAATGAACTCACTTCCATGTCTTTCTGGGTGTCGTTGGCGTCGCTCTTCACAACGATTGCAGTATTAATCTTCAAATAAAGCATAATGGACGACAATATCTCAAACAAATCAGCGACTTCAGATAAAATCACATTCAAAAGCTATATTGAAACCTGCAAGAAACAATACAAATCATTTGTATTTGTCGTGGCAGCCCTGTTAGCCGTCTCCATTCTCTATCTGATTGTCAAGCAACCAGTATACGAACGCTCTTCTCAAGTGCTGATAAAGGAGGACTCCAATCCAAGTTCCAAACTTACGGCGGGCCTCAGCATGATACAGGGAATGGGCAGCATACTGGGCGGATCGTCAAAGGTAAACAACGAACTGATAGCCATGGAGTCGCCATCCACCCTGCTTGAGGTCATCCATCGACTTAATTTAGATTACGATTATACCATTCGTCCCTTCCTACAAAAGATCACGCTCTATGGCAACGACTTGCCCATTACGGTGAAAATCAACGGCCTCACAGAACAGGACGATGCCTACATGAAGGTGAAACTGGAGCAAGGAATGGTGAAAATCTACAAATTAAGAAAGAACAAAGATAAATATTCCGAGGAGTTTGAAGGAAAGGTGAACCAGCTTATCAAAACCCCCATAGGGCATGTTGCCGTCGCTGCGACCAAGTCCTACACGGGAAAAGAGGATATGACCATACGCGTAATGAAAAGCGCTGCCGTTTCAAAGCTCAAAGAACTCAAAAGAAACCTTCAGACAAGTATCACCGACGAACTGGGATCTGCTATCGACTTGAGTTACAAAGACCCTGTCCCACAGAGAGCAGAAGATATTCTCAACACCCTTGTACAGGTCTATAATGAGAATTGGATGAACGATGAAAACCAGCTGAACAATATCACGATCAACTTCATTGACAGGCGTTTGGATGAAATCGTGAGTGGCCTGGCAAAGGTGGAGGGCGACATTACCAGATACAAATCATACAACAAGATACCTGATCTCGTAGAAACCACCAAACTGGCAATGGGGACCTCGAATGTCATCACCGGCGAACTCACCACTCTGCGAGGGCAGAAAGAATCAGCGAACCTTATGCTAAAATACCTTAGAGCAAGGGCAACGACCAATGAGGCACTGCCCTCAAACTTGATGGTGGACCCTGCCTTGGCCGGACAAATCGCAGAATACAATGGATTGCTGGCTCAAAGAAACCGGCTGGCAGAGCACAGCAATACCACCAACCCGCTGGTAACCAATCTCGACAGACAACTGGTAGCTGCAAGAGCCACGCTCAACGAGGGACTCCAGAACACCATCAAGCTGCTCGACATTCAGATTGCCGGCTTACAGGGACTTGGTGCCACAAACGAGAGCAAGGCTAATTCAAGCCCGCAAAAAGCAAAATACCTGCTCTCAACGGAAAGACAACAGAAGGTGCAGGAGCAACTCTACATCTTTCTCCTGCAGAAACGAGAGGAAACCGTGTTGTCTCAGGCCTTCACTCCATATAAGACCCGTATCCTTTCCATACCATTGGGCGACAAGAAGCCTGTCAGCCCCAACTCCTTTGCCGTAATCCTTATCGCCATCATTTTAGGAATTGCCATTCCCGCATTCTTCATCCTAATGCAGATGAACCTGAAGCTGTTGATGCAGAGCGAAGAGTAAATCATACAGAGACTCGTCATGGTATTAGTTCTTGCCTATTTCTTTTTGTATCTGGGTGTATGCTTTACATCCAGGTTCTTTGTGGACGGAAACGCAAGAAAGACATACCAGATGATATGCTGCTTTTTGCTATTGTTTTCTTTTTTCGGCTTTCGCGACATTACCATCCTTAACGATACGCCCCATTACTACGGTGCCTATTACCAGCTGACAAAGTATGACAGCTACATAGACTCCTCTATTTTCAGCTATCGCATGAGCCTAAGGATGGAATGGGGATACCAAGTGCTGATGCACTTCCTCATCAAGTATGTCTCTAAGGATCCTTATACGATCATCATGCTCTCGTCGCTGCTTTTCTCATGGGGTAATATCTGGTTTCTCTCCAAGTACACCGATGAGATTGCGCTGGCATCCTTCATTATGATCATCTCTGGCATTTGGATAGACCAATACAGCATGATCCGACAGACTATAGCCATCATGCTGTTCTATATCGCCTACGGGAAACTGAAAAAGAACCAATATGCAGCTTATTCCGGCCTTATATTATTGGGGGCACTCTTCCACACCTCGGCCTTGGTGCTGCTACTTCTGCCCATCCTGAAGCAGCTTGGAATCAGATGGAGAAATGTCGCCTTCGTCTTCCTGACGGCTCTCGTGGCATCATTCTTCATCCTCCAGATCATTGGCTCCTTAGGCGTCGGCGAGCAACTTTACCTAAAACTCCAGATGAAGCGGGAGGCTCCGCCCATCGCGGCCCTCCTCGACGGTATGCTCATGCTGCTGCTCGTGATGAGTTGCCTGTTTATTCATCGCAGAATGGGAGCCGGACGATTGGATCGCACTGACTTCTGGATATGCGTCTTCGGGCTGTGCATCTGCATCATGACCCCATTCTTCCTGCCTATGTTCAGAATCAATGCCTACATCTGGCCTATTGTGTATATCGTCTTCTTCCGCTATTTTCTCAATGGAGAACGGGAAGGCATCAGCCTCTCGGCAGGAGTCGTCGGTCTCAAAAACTGCATCCTCTTCGTCTATATGTTGATTCTGCTGGCCAGAATCATCGTCATCCTACAGTTCAAGAGCGAGTGGAACCACCTCGTGCCCTATTCGTTCTATGACTTCAGCGACGGATACCATTACTATCATATTTACCTACAAAAAGAGCACTAATGATGAAAGTTGCAATCCTGTACATCTGCACCGGCAAGTACCGGCAGTTCTTCGAGGGTTTCTATGCCTCGGCAAAGAAATATTTCCTCAAGGGTATCGCGGAGGTGGAATACTTCGTCTTTACCGACGACATGGGGCTCACGACGGCCGAAGATGTCCACCTCTACTACAGAGAATGCCAAGGATTCCCAATGGATGCCCTCATGCGCTACGACATGTTCCTGAGCATCAAGGACGAACTGAAGCCGTTCGACTATCTTTTCTTCTTTAATTCCAACATGCTTTTCGTCGCCCCGGTCGGCAAAGATTTCCTGCCGGAAGAAGAGGGGCTGGGCGCCATCCTTAATATCGGATACATCCATCGCCCGGCGTGCCTGTACCCCTACGAGCGAAACAAGAAGTCGACCGCCTATATCGGGCCGCATCTGAAAGAATACCATCTGTATATGTCGGGACTGAACGGAGGCAAGACTAAGGACTACCTGAAGATGTCGGAAGTTCTGAGCCGAAACATTCACAAGGATCTTGACAACGGCATCATTGCCATCTATCATGATGAGTCTCACCTCAATAAATACCTCACGGAGCACTCCTGCAAGCGGTATGAGCCAAGCTACGCATATCCCGAGGGTCGGGCTTTCCCTTATCAACCAAAGGTCATTATACGAGACAAAACGAAACTCGATCCTTATTTCAACAAGGGAAGAGACCTGTCTCTGCGAGGCAAAATCAAGAAAGCTATATGGATGGCATGGCGTGCCGTCTCCTGGTATCTATGACAATGAGTCAACCCAATACGACTTCTAATGCACTCTGGAGCATGGTGGAGAGATTCTCGAAGATGGGAATCCAGATACTGTGCACCTTTGTCATCGCTCAGTTTGTGCCCCCCGCACAGTTCGGGCTGGTCAGCATGATGTCCATATTCCTGGCCTTCTCCACCATGCTCATCGACAGCGGGTTCGGCCAGGCCATCATCCGGGAGCAGCATGTAACGGCACTGGACAAGTCGTCCCTTTTCTGGTTTAATGTCCTCCTTGGGCTCTTCACCTATGTGCTTTTCTTTGCGGCAGCTCCCGTCATAGCCCGTTTCTACGGCGAGCCGCAACTGACCATTCTCATCCGGACAGCCTTCCTGGCACTCATCTTCCAGTCGCTCGTCGTTATCCAGCAAGCCTTGTTCTTCAAGAGCGTCAACTTCAAGATGGTCTCAAAGGTTTCCCTGCTGGCCGTATTTCTGTCCGGGGTGCTGGGTATCGTCGTGAGCTACTTCAGACGCGACGCTTGGGGCATTGTTGCCCAAAATCTTTCTTTTGCTATATTCCAAGCTTTCTTTTTTTGGTTTTACAGTAAATGGAGACCTGCTTTTGCCTTCTCATGGGATTCGATAAGAAAGTATCTGAAATTCTCCATGAACCTCTTGGGGAGCAACTTGCTGGCCGCTATCACCGACAACCTGGCAAACCTCGTTGTGGGAAAGGCCTACAGCTCAACGATATTGGGACAGTATACCATGGCCAACAAGATTCCCTATCTCACCGCCGGTACCCTCTCGTATGCCATTCATCGGGTCAGCTATTCCGTCATGGCAACCTTTCAGGAGGACGAGGCGCACCTGAAAGCCTACAGCCAGAGAGTGGTGGGTACGGCCTTCTGGATTATCGGACCGATCATGGTACTGCTTTTCATCTTTGCCAACGAGTTCATCAGCCTGCTCTTCCCACTGGAATGGATGCCCGCGGCAACTTATCTGAGATACTTCTGCGTCATTGGGTTCGTGTTCTGCTTCTCGGACATTAACCAAGACATCCTGCTGGTGAGAGGCCGTTCCGACCTCCTGTTTAAGTTGGACTTGGTCAGACGAAGCGTGAAAGTCATCATCATGCTCGTCGGCATCAACTATTCTGTTGAGGTGTTCCTGTCGCTGTTGACGGCATATAACATTCTGAATGCGGTCGTCGTGAGTTTCCTTGCCGGCAGACTCATACACTGCAACCTACTCTCACAACTATATTATGTCGTGAATACGCCCTTCTATTGGGTCTCAAGATTGAAAAAGAAATAGCCATGCGCATCGTCAAGATCCTCGGAGGACTGGGCAACCAGATGTTCCAATATGCTTTCCTCCTCGCCCTAAAAAAGGCATACCCCAGTGAAGAGATAAAAATCGACACCTCGTGCTTCAGGGGTTATCCCAAACACAACGGCTTCGAACTGGGCAAAATCTTCCGACTGGAATACGAAAAAGCCGGATTCGCAGACCTGACGAGGGTAGCCTACCCCTACTTCAACTACAGACTCTGGCAACTTGGGAGGAGAATCCTGCCCGCGAGAAAGACCATGCTACGGGAGGCTGATTCCCTTAATTATTGCGCAGAAGCACTACACTCCGAACGATACAAGTATTTCGACGGCTATTGGCAAGACCACAGATACTTTTCCGGTATAGAAAACGAACTCCGGGAGGCTTTCGAGTTCAATCCCTTGGGCGGGGAGGAAAACTGCAGACTGGCCTCCCTCATCGGGCGAGGGGAAAGCGCCAGCATCCATGTCCGCAGAGGTGATTACGCCAGCAATCCGCTATATGTCGGTATCTGCACCCCCGACTATTACAGAAAAGGTATTGAACGCCTCCTCAAAGACACTACCGCCGATCTCTTCTGCATCTTCGGCGACGATGGGAAGTGGTGTAAGGAGTACATCCTCCCCCTGCTAAAAGACAGGGATGCAGTTTTCGTAGATTGGAACAAGGGCAGCGACAGCTATCTGGACATGCAGTTGATGAGCCTTTGCACTCACAATCTTATCGCCAATTCCTCTTTTTCGTGGTGGGCAGCTTGGTTGAACCGGCATGCACACAAAAGGGTGATTGGCCCGAGGATATGGATGAATCCGGGGCGCAGAATGAACTATCCCGAAGAATGGACGACCGTCTGAGGCAATATTTCCCGCAAAACCCCGTTCCATCATAGAACATCTACCTGCAAAGAATGGATTTCTCCGTACTCATGTCCGTATATGCCAAAGAAAAACCTGAATACTTGAAAAGAAGTATTGAGAGCATCTACCGTCAGACCCTCCCACCGCCGGAAGTCGTCCTGATGGAAGACGGAGCTCTGACGGAAGATCTCTACCGTGTCATTGAGGAGGCAAAGCTAAGGCACCCGTCATTCAAGGTCTTCACGCTGAAAGAGAACTGCGGTCTCGGCCATGCCTTGAACGAAGGACTGCGACACTGCACTTACGACCTCGTGGCACGCATGGACTCTGACGATATCTGCAAACCCAATAGGTTTGAGAAACAAATCAGCCTATTCGAGAGAGACCCCAAGCTGGACATCTGCAGTGCTTCTATCGAGGAATTCAGAGACGAGATCAGCCATGTCGTCTGCGAAAAGAAACTGCCCGAAAAGCATGAAGACATCGTGAGGTATGCCCGGAAGAGATGTCCCATCAACCATCCCGCCTGTGTCTACAAGAAACAGAAAGTAATGGACGCTGGGGGCTACATCGGATTCCCGGAGGACTATTACCTATGGGTGAGGATGATCATGAATGGCTGTAAATTCTACAATATACAAGAGAGTCTGCTATGGTTTCGCAGCTCCAATTCAGTATATCAGAGGCGGGGAGGTTGGAAATATGCCCGGAAAGAGATGTATTTCCAATACCTTTTCTACAAAATTGGCTTCATTTCCTTCCCCCGTTTTATCCTCAACTGCCTGATAAGAGCAACCGTAAGGATTGTTCCCAATAAATTCAGAGCCTATATTTACAAAAACTTCATACGCCATCAGCAGATATAGAGCATTTCTTTTTCTTTCTCCTTGTGCAATAAGTTGAGGACTCTGGGGTTATCTATATAAATTCTTATATAAGATTTCACTTATGGCACAATATATACCCATCATCCTCGGAGCCTTTCTCCTGAGCCTCGCCTTAGGATTTTTCTCGATTCCGAGAATCCTGAATTTCTGTCAGGAAAAGAATCTCTACGACATACCTAACCGGCGGAAAGTGCACAAGAACCCGACTCCCCGACTGGGCGGAATCGCGTTCCTGCCGAGTATGTTGCTCGCCTTTATCATCGCGATGATCGTGATGGAGGCAGAGAATACCGGCAGCCGCGTCTCCATCAATCTGTGGAGCGTCGGCTTTCTGGCCAGTCTGCTGCTCATCTATGCCACCGGCATCATAGACGACATCATAGGCCTGAACGCCCGGGTGAAGTTCACGGTTCAGGTCATCACCGCATGCGTGCTTCCCCTCTGCGGCCTGTATATCAACAATTTCTATGGCTTACTGGGCATTTACGAAATTCCTCGCTGGGCGGGCATGATGCTCACGGTAGGCATCATCGTGCTGGTAGACAACTCCATGAACCTCATCGACGGCATCGACGGATTGTCCGCCAGTCTCGCCATCATTGCCTTAGGCGGTTTTTTCTATTGCTTCTGGAGAGAGGGAATGGAAGTCTACTGCATCCTGATAGCCGGATTAATAGGCGTTCTGATACCGTATTTATACTATAATATATGGGGCAATGCGGAGAAGAACCGCAAGATATTCATGGGAGACTCCGGCAGCCTGACCCTCGGGTTCATCCTCGGATTCCTCTTCGTGAAGTTTTCCATGGACAACCCCATGGTCATGGAGTTCTCCGACGACCGCATCATGCTGGCCTACAGTCTGCTCATTGTTCCGGTGTTCGATGTCTTCAGGATCATCATCTACCGCCTCCGCCACCGGAAGCCCCTGTTCGACGCCGACAAGAACCACATTCACCACAAGCTGATGAAAGCCGGGCTCACCCAGCATCAGGCCCTGCTGGCAATCCTCGTCCTTGCCGTATTCTTCATCTTACTGAACTCCTTGATTTTTGGTTCCATAGGTATCACATGGCTCGTCGCCATAGACATCACGGCCTTTACCCTGTTCCACATGGTATCGGCATGGTATGCCCACGAATCCACAAAGCACTCTTAGAACTTCGTGAAGTTCAGCCTCAGCCTGTCCGTGCTCAGAATCATCCTGCTTCCGGTGAGTTTCTCCACCGTGAAAGTCTCGCTCACGCCGTTCACCCCGAAAGGAATGAGATAGTCCGGTTCCGTCAGCGGGTGGTCGCCCTCCCCGCTTTCGCGGTCATACAGGTAGGGCTCCGTGAGCCTCAGGGTGCCTCCGTCCCGCTCAAACCGCATCAGACACCGAGGATGCACATTGTCCCTGTCCGTGAGCTCCAGCAGGTCTTTCTGAAATGCCCAGAACATGCGCTTCTGGGATAAGTCGCTGAATCCGCCGTTCAGGGTGTCTACGGATTCCAGATGCCAAAACCCGTCGAGCTTTCCATTGCCGCTCGTCTCCAGGTCGCAAGCAGCGAACAACAGCGTGAAAAACAGGAAACAGGAGGCTACAACGCCACCTTTTATAATATAGCTGTCTCTTATACACATCTCCGAGCCCA
>CAUULA010000052.1:0-18896 GCA_963545855.1 uncultured Prevotella sp. | reverse complement strand
CCATTATATTCCTTTCGGTTACAAAACTACAATATATTTTCGAGAAAAAAAACTATTTCGGGAAATTTTTCACAAAAAACTTTCCGCAAAGTTTTCCGTTTTGGAAAACTTAAAGTATATTTGCAACAAACAAAAATTACGATTATGAAAACCATAAACACGCGCAGAACCATCCGAAAATACGCATCACGGGAAGTAGAAGACCGGTTGCTGAAGAGACTCTTGAGCGATTCGGAGCGCACCCAGACCCTGGGAAACCTGCAACTATACTCCGTCGTCATCACGCGCGATGCCGGCAAGAAAACCGAACTGGCACCCGCCCATTTCCATCAGCCGATGGTGAGCGAAGCGCCCGTGGTGCTCACTTTCTGCGCCGATTTCCGGCGCACATCGCTCTGGGCGGAGAACCGCAAGGCCACACCGGGCTACGGCAATGTCCTCAGTTTCCTGAATGCGGCCACCGACACCTTATTATATTGCCAGACTTTCTGCAATCTCGCCGAGGAGGAAGGATTAGGATTGTGCTTTTTGGGAACCACCGTCTACATGCCCAAGGAGATTATCCGCATACTGAACCTGCCGAAACTGGTGTTCCCCGTGGCGACGATTACGCTCGGCTGGCCCGACGAGTTGCCCGAATTGAGCGACCGGCTCCCCTTGGAGGCTGTCATCCATGAGGAAACTTACGAGGACTATACGCCCGAGAGAATCGACCGATTCTATCAACCGAAGGAGGCTCTGCCGGAAAACAAACACTTCGTGGAAATCAACCGCAAGGAAACCCTTGCACAGGTTTTCACGGACATCCGCTACACGAAAAAGGACAACGAGGCCATGAGCGAGGGGCTCTTGGAGGCTCTCCGGACACAAGGATTCCTCTAAACACTATCTACCTGAAAACCAGCCAATTATAAAAGGCAAAGTAAAAGGCCGTTAAAAGGCGGCCTTTTAGCCGTTAGAAGGAGAGCTTTTAGCCGTTAGAAGGAAAGCTTTTAGCCGTTAGAAGGAAAGCTTTTAACGGCCTTTTACTTTAAGGGTGGCAGCACCCTGTTTTTCCGTCCGTTTCCTCCGTCCGTTCAAAACATTTTCGCCAGCTGGTTTCCCAGCAGCAAGGCGAGGAATCCGACGAAGAGACTGGCAAAGACATAAAGCATGAGATACAGATAATTTCCATCCTTCAGCAAGGCGGAGTTCTCGTTCATGAAAGTAGAGAAGGTGGTGAATCGTCCGCAAAAGCCTGTGGTAAGGACGAGCCTCGTGCCGGCACTCATCAGATGCCCCGCAGACGGAGTCCCGGAGAGCAGCCCCATGAGCAGACAGCCGAGGATGTTCACGGCGAAGGTGCCCCACGGGAACGCCAGCAGCGCAAGCGACTGCGCCCACCTTGAAACGAGAAAACGCATGCCGCCTCAGACAAAGCTGCCCGTGCCCACCAGTAAGAATTCCTTGATCATTTACCTTATTATATATCAGCACCCGACGGGTCTGTATCTCGGAACGAGCCCCTTCATCACAATCCATCCGGCCAGATAGGCCACCGAGCAATAGCAGAACAGAATCATATAGGCCGCTTCCTTGCCCTCGAAACCCAGAAAGACGGACTGCGCCGCGTCGCAATGGTCGATGAGACGGCCGCTCAGGAAGTTGATCAGAAACGAGCTCAGGCCGCCCGCCATGCCGTTGATGCCCGTGATGGTGCCCACCGCACTCTTCGGGAAGAGGTCGCTTCCCACGGAAAACAGGTTGGCGCTCCAGCTCTGGTGGGCGGCCCCGATGATGCCGATGAGTATGATCGTTATCCAGCAGCTATACCGTCCGAGCGGCTGCGCCATCAGTCCGAGCAGGGGGAAGAGCGCGAAGATGAGCATCGCACGCATGCGACAGGTATAGGGGTCCTTGCCCGTGCGGTTGATGAAAATCGTCGGCAGCTTGCCCCCGTAGAGGGAAAGCATGGTGATGGCATAAAGCACGAAGATGAGCATCTGCGCCATCGGGGTGTCGGAGGCGTGGCCGTAGACATCGCTGATGTAGGCCGGCGTCCAGAAAAGGAAGAACCACCACACCCCGTCGGTGAGGAATTTCCCGGACAGGATGGCCCAGGTCTGCCGCAACTTCAGGCACTGCCCTATCGACATCTTACGCTCCTGATTCTGGGCATCGCCCTCCACCCTTGCGTCCTGAAGGATGTATTCCCGCTCCGCGGCGTTGACATGCCTGTTCTCCTTCAGCGGCTGATAGACAAATATCCAGAAGCCCATCCAGACAAAGCCGAGCGCACCTATCAGCACAAAGGCCATCTCCCATCCGTTGCCCACACCGATACTCTTGAAATAGCGGGCCAAGGTGGGGATGCTCAGCGGGGCTATCAAGGCTCCCACCGTGGCACCGGCATTGAAGATGGAGGTGGCAAAGGCCCGGTCTTTCTTCGGGAAATACTCCGCCGTAACCTTGACGGCCGCGGGGAAGTTGCCCGACTCTCCGGCCGCCAATACCACCCGGGCGGCAAGGAAGAAATAGACGCTCACCATCGAGACCATGGCTGCCACATCGCCCACGGCACCCATCAGCTGGGCGGCATCCGCAACGCCCACGACCTGTTCCGTGGCCCATCCGCATGCGGCATGCAGACAGGCACCCGCAGACCAGACGCCGATGGCCCACAGATAGCCCCGCTTCGTGCCCAGCCAGTCTATGATACGGCCGCTGAAGAAGTTGGCTATCGCATACATCACGGCGAATGCCGCGGCTATGTTCCCATAGTCGGTGTTCGTCCAATGGAATTCGGGAGCGATAAAGTCTTTCCATGTCAGCGACAGGACTTGTCGGTCCAGATAGTTCACGGTAGTAGCAAAAAAGAGCATCGCACAGATTATCCAGCGGAAGTTTGTCATCTTCGGCTGCGTGCCCTGCACGGTGTTTGGTGTGTCATTATTCATCTTCATGGTATGTTTTAAGTTTTTGTTTTCATCATGGTGGAGCCTGTCCGCGGCTCTTCCTTTTGGGGAATGGCCCGCGGAGGAGGGTTCAGTCTTGGAAATATACGCGCTTCACGCGATTCGAAATGCCGGTGAGCACCTCATAGGGGATGGTGTCGAGCGCGTCAGAGAGCACCGTTACGGGCAGACGGTCGCCGAAGATTTCCACGCTGTCGCCCTCCTTGCAGGGAATATCCGTTACATCGATCATGCACACATCCATGCAGATGTTGCCCACATACTCGGCCTTATGTCCGTTCACCAGACAATAGCCGCGGCGGTTTCCGAGGTGGCGGTTCAAGCCGTCGGCATATCCTATCGGGATGGCGGCTATCACGGAGTCGCGGTCGAGGGTGCCCTTGCGGCTATAGCCCACCGTCTCTCCCGCCTTCACATGGCGCAGCTGGAGGATGGTGGTCTTAAGGGTAGAGACATTGTTGATTATCTCGTTGTTGCGGGGATTGATGCCGTAGAGACCTAATCCCAGCCGGCACATGTCCAACTGGCGGTCGGGGAAATGCTCGATGCCGGCAGAATTGTCGATATGGCGCAGTATCTTGTGGTCGAAGGCGGCCTGAAGCTGCCTGCTTCCCACATCGAAGAGCGCGAACTGCCGTGCGCTGAAGTCATCGAAGCTGTCGCTGTCGGAGCCCACGAAATGGGAGAATACCGACCTCGGGATGATGGCATTCTGATGCTTCAGCCGCTCGACGAGCCGCTCCATGTCCTCCCCGGGGTTGAAGCCGAGGCGGTGCATGCCCGTGTCGAGCTTGATATGGACGGGATAGCTCGTGATTCCCTCTTTCTCGGCAGCCTTTATGAGGGCTTCGAGCAGACGGAAGGAGTAGACCTCCGGTTCAAGGTCGTAGTCGAACATGGTCTTGAACGCCGTCATCTCGGGATTCATAATCATGATGTTGGAGGTGATGCCGTTCTTGCGGAGGGTAACCCCCTCGTCGGCCACGGCTACCGCCAGATAGTCCACCCGATGGTCCTGCAGGGTCTTGGCAACCTCTGCGCTGCCGGCGCCATAGGCATCTGCCTTGATCATACACACCAGTTTGGTCTCCGGCTTCATGAAAGAACGATACCAGTTGAGATTGTCCACCAGGGCCGAGAGGTTCACCTCCAGGATCGTCTCGTGCACTTTCTGCACGAGAAGCTCGGTCAACTGGTCGAATCCGAACTGGCGGGCGCCCTTCAGCAGAATGACCTCATCGTGCAGGGAAGCGAACACCTCGCTGCGGATGAACTGCCCTACGCTCTTGAAAAAGCACTTCTCGCCGATGCATATCTCATCGGATTGCCCGCTGATCTGCGGCCCGATGCCGATAAATTTCTCCACGCCACGCTTCTCGCAGAGGGCTGACACCTCCCGGTAGAGCCGTTCCGGGGTCTCCCCGCTCTGCTCTATATCGCTCAGAATCAATGTGCGGCGGCGTCCTTTATGATCCGGTCGGCGCGCCATGAAATCGAGAGCTATGTCGAGGGAATTGATATCTGAGTTATAAGAATCATTGATCAGCGTGCAGCCATGCTGCCCTTGTTTCACCTCCAGACGCATGGCCACGGGCTCCAGATGCTGCATCCGCTCATCCAGATCCTCGGCGCTTACGCCAAGATGAAGGGCCACCACGGCACAGATAATCGAGTTGACGACGGAGGCATTGTCGATGAACGGAAGCGAATACCGGTTCTCCTCGCCACCTTGATAGCTATAGGTGATGGTCGTGGCCGCTTCCTTTTTCTCCACCGACTTTACATACATGGCGGCATGCCTGTCGCCCATCGACCAGCAAAGTTTTTCCCCCTTGCAGCCCATTTCCTTCACCACCTTCCCTACAATGTCGTCATCGGCATTGTAGACGAGGGTCTTGGCATCATGGAAGAGCTGTGCCTTCTCGCGGCACTTGGCCTCCAACGACTCGAAATTCTCCTGATGCGCCGCGCCGATACCTGTCAATACGGCAATGGTGGGCTGAATGATGTTGCGCAGCGGAGCCATTTCCGTAGGCTCGCTGATGCCCGCCTCGAAGAGCCCTACCTGTGTGCTTTCACTCAAAAGCCATACGGAAAGCGGAACTCCTATCTGCGAATTGTAGCTCCGGGGGCTGCGCGTTACCGCCATCTGGGGCGACAGCAACTGGTAAAGCCATTCCTTCACCATGGTCTTTCCGTTGCTCCCCGTGATACCGACAACCGGTATATCGAATTTCTCGCGATGGCGTTCCGCAAGACGCTGAAGGGCTTCGAGCGGGCTTTCCACCTTCAGGAAGTTGGCCTCGGGATAGTCTTTCTCATAGTCTGCCGGTACGGTTTCCACGACAAAATTATACACTCCTCGGCGATAGAGGTCTGGAATATAGTGATGGCCGTCGTTCCGCTCCGACTTGAGCGCAAAGAACAAAGTCTCCTCCGGGAAACAAAGCGAACGGCTGTCGGTAAGCAAGAAGCCGATATTGGCATTCTGATTGCCATAGCGGCGCGCACCTATCAGTGCTGTTACCTTTTCTATAGTATATGTCATTTCTATGTTGGTGTTTCCTTATTCCACTGCAAAGTTAGGATATTTTTCCGAAAGAGCCCGGACTCTTAACATTGTTTTATCCATGAATCGGCGGTATTCTTTCGAGTCGGGATGGAACGGCCGGTGGGCCAAAGCTTCCTTCAGGGGCTTCCATTCCTTGAGAAACTCAAGGGTCGCCTGCCCGAAATAGGCCTCCGAAAACTTATCCCAGATGTAGGCAACTGCCTGCTCCGAGGGGTGCAGCATATCCTCCTTATAGAACCGATAGTCGCGAAGTTCGTCGTTCACGATTTCATAGGCGGGGAAATAGGTCAAGCTCGAGCCTGGCCTGTCTGCGCTTTTGACCACCCTGTCAACGGCTAACAGGAGGACCGCCTTCGACAGCTGGCTCTCATGATACCCATATTTACGATAGCGGATAGGGCTCACCGTAAAGACGATCTTCACCTGCGGACTGACTTTCCGCAAGGCCTCAACGGCCTGAAAAAGACAATCGGCACACTCGTCCACGGTGAGCAGCCGCTCGCTGAACAAGGTCGGGGGGCGCTTCTCGCAGTTGTCTACGATCTCACCCGTCTCCTTCAGCACATAGATATGGTTGGTGCCCAAGGTGAGAACGACGACATGGGGCTTGCTGCCATCCTTCAGGATGCGGACAACAGTATGCAAGACCGAAGCCGGATTGTACATCACGCCATAAGGATTCACCGTGGCCCGGAATCTTTCTTCACGAAACCGGCGACCCATACTGTCGGCAAAACAACTGCCGACAAAGAGCATTTCCTCACAGGGAGGAATCTCAAACGGAGCCTTGCGAATCTCTACTTGCGTTCTGAATTCCATCTTTCGACAGCCTTTCGCAATATCATTTCATGGTCGAATGCCAACTTTGGCAAATCTTCCAGCGAGAACCACCGGGCCCTCTCAGCATCATCCGAGCCCCTCACTACCACTACGGCCGGAAGTTCGGCATAACAGGCAATGGACACGACACGCTCACGGGGATCGCGGTCAACGGCCGTAAAGGCTCCTACCTGGCGGACTTCCCTGACTTTCAGCCCGGTCTCCTCCTCCAACTCGCGGCATGCAGCCTCCTCCGCGGTCTCGTCGATGTTCATGAATCCACCCGGAAAAGCCCACTCCCCCTTACAGGGATCGTTCTTTCTCTCGATGAGAAGCACCTTTATGTCTGCCCCGTCGTGTGCAAAGACCACGCAGTCGGCGGCAATGGCAGGATGAGGATATTTATAAGTATACATAAGCCTTAACTTCTTGAAACCTGCAGTCCCGTCTCGCTCAGCGACATCTCCACAAAACGCGCGTTGTCATTCGGCCGGTTCCCGCCAAGTATCTGCTTGATGCGAGCTGCTGCCTCCGGGTCTTTGGCTATCATATAGAGGTAGCCGCCACCGCCTGCGCCGGGAAGCTTATAGCCCGCACAAAGGTCGTCGACCCTCCGGATGATTTCCGCCACCGGCTCCGGATTGGTACCGCGGTCGAGCATCTGATTCTGTTTCCAGGTCTTCCGCACCAGCCGGCCTATCTCACTGAAGTTGCCACGCTGGATGCTCTCATACATCTCCATCGTGTGCGCCTTCATCTCACGCAACACCGCAAGTTCATCGTGTTGGTTCAAGAACATGCGGCGGACGATTTCCGAAAGGATGTTCTTTGCCGTGCGGGTGATGCCCGTATAGTAAAGCAGGTGGCACGCATGATATTCCGGCTGCGTGAAGACCGACGAAGGCAGCCAGCGGGCTATCGGTTTCTGGTCGAATCCCTTGTCGCTCTGAAGAAGTTTGACCCCCGGAAGTATTCCCCCGAACTGATCCTGCCAGCCCCCACCGGTCGTAAGAAGCTGCTCGAGGACAAGCGTCCTGCGCCCAATCTCATTCTTATCCCACATCAATCCGCAGAAATCATTCAGCGCACCAAGCACTGTCGAGGCCAGGATGCTACTCGTCCCGAGTCCTGAGCCGGCAGGAATGGCGGAGAGCATGGTAACCTCTATCCCGCAACCGAACGCCCGAAGCTGCTCTTCCAGCGTATCGAACTTCTCTACGGAGAAACCGGGCTGGAACCCCGCTAATACCAAGGCGGCCTTTGGAATGGAGAAAGGACTCCCCACATGATTGAAGTCAGCCAGCTCTTCATAGGTCTTCACCTCTTCCGAGGCACCAAGGTCGATGCTGCGAAGCACGATGCGGTATTCCTTGCTCGGGCGTATATAAGCCTGCAAGGGAGGCTGCCCGTTCAGCTCAATGGCAAAGTTTATGACATTTCCGCCTTCCATCAGGCAATAAGGCGGAGTATCCGTCCAGCCACCGGCAATATCAATACGCACGGGGCTCCGCCCCCAGACAATCTGGTCGGGATGAACGGTCATCCGCGGGTTCTGCCTCGATGCCAAGGCTGTTTCCGTCAACCCTTCGCGGAGAAGGGCAAATGCCTTGTCTTCATTCGCAGCATACTCCTGACCACGCAGACGCTCCAATTCCGAACGGAACATGGCATCGTGAATGCGCGTGAGCAACTGCTCGTCCTCCGGGAGCGACGAAGGCTCTGCCACGCCATGGGCGGCAAACTCATGAGCGGCATCTTCCAAGTCTACCTGATAGAACACACTGTGGGCATAATTCTTGGCAAGAAACGGCCAGTTCTTGCCTCGGTTCTCTTTCCTTTGCTCCGAAAGGCGCAACAGATTGGCCTCCGCGGAGATCTCGTCGGCACTCATCTTGCTGCTGTGCTGCCATAGGAACGATCCTCCCTGCTGGTAAGGTTCATTCAGCATCCAGCGCAACACGAGACCCGCATCATGCTCATTGTCGACGACGGGGAAGATATGCGCCGACTGCATGTCGCCTGCTCCCTCGATGGCGGCAATGTCTATCCTGCGCTCCTCTGCCCATCTGACAAAAGGAACACCGAGAAACTCGGTCGAATCATCGGTCAACGCGCCTCTGAACTTATCCTTAAAGCCGTAGGGACGCACCGCAAACCGGCTCTCGCCAATCGGCACGATGTCTACACATTGCCCCGCCTTGAGCTCTATCTGCCAGGCATTATCGGGCACTCCGGTAATGATATGGTCGTGCGCAATCGTCCATTGCTCACTGACACAGCTGTTTTCTATCCACAAATTCCTATTCTCCTCGGTAATCTTAATCCACACTTCGGAGTTCTGTTGGAAGATAGAAGGGTGTGGCTTGCGTGAATGATGCATGATCTCACGCTGGTCGTTCACGAGATTCTGTATGGCAAGGGTCGACGAGATGATTTCATGCGAGGTGCCATAATGATAGAATTCTCCACCGGGCAGAGGCACGACGGCCACCTTCAGGTCGCCCACCTCCGGATCATCAAGGGTCGGACTTGTGCCTAGACAACATCCAAACTCGCCATACAGGTCATAATTCACCACCGTGCCCTCTTTCATGGAATGCCCCATGAGCACCTTGACGGCCTTGTCGGAAAGCAACCAGACGCCGATGTCCGTGAGATAATAGTGATCTTGCTGCAACCGTGCCAGCGTCTCAACGGAAGGTTTCTGGAGCATGCACTTCAACTCCGAGGGTGCCATATGCGATGAGACGAAGACCCCGTGGTCTTTCGCAATCTCGGCATCAAGCCACAAACCGTAGCAGACTACATCTGCTTCCGGTATCGGCTGAAGAGGCTGCGTGGCCCGGATATAGACATCTCCGCTCACGATGAGCGTGTGGAGACTGTCCGGAGCCTCGTCCATAATCTTCTGGTAAAGGGGTATCTGCAACGACAGCAAGTCCTGCGAGAGACGCTGGCCGCGCTCCCAGCGGAAAACGGGAATCGGGGTGAGAATCTTGCCCGACGGTGCGTAGGCCGGCAGCCGGCGACTCTGCCCGCCGGCATGGAGCAACAGCCGTTTTTCCGCAGACAGCCACTCGTCGAACGAAAGGTTTCCTCCCTGTGCGTCGAAAGCGGCTTTCAGCAACCACGCGGTGCCTCCTCCCGACCCCAGTTTACGGCCTACGGGGTCATTCGTACAGAACCACTCGGCACGATCATAGCCGGTTATATCATGGAAATGCCTCACCAGATTCGGTGGCAGCGATAATAGTTTTTTCATTTCACGAGCCTCTTTTTCTTACGATATTCTGAATAAACGCCCAGCAGAATCACAAGCAGCAGAATGCCGTAGGCGATATAGGCAATGGCCTCCGTCGTACTCACGCTCTTCGGGAAGAAACTGAGCACCACCTTGTGGGCGCCCGCCTTGATGTGAATGGCACGCAGGATATAGTCCACACGGCCCACTTCCACGGGCTCGCCGTCCACTGTTGCGGTCCACCCGGGATAGTAAACCTCGGAGAACACGAGCACGCCCCCCTTGTCCGACTCCACCTGATAGGCGACCTGATTAGGCTCATAGCTCTCAATGGTTACGACGGATTTCGCGTCCTGCACTACCGCCTCGCCCAACTGCTCCTTGAACTTGGCGTCGGCAACGGCTTCATGGCGGAGGTCTATCTGCCCCATTCGGTCAATTTCCTGATTGGCATTGTCCACATAGGAAAGCCTGTCTACGAACCAGGCGTTGCCATAGGCGTAGGGGTTTTGTATCGGAACGGTCTGTCCGGCCTGAAGAGGAACGATGAAATACTTTGTATTCAGCATGTTCAGAACCGGATAGAGTGAGTCGCCGTCAATCTTGGTCATGTCGCCGTTGGCCTCCGCTATGGCCGGCATCAGCCTCGACATCTCGGGATTGATATAAGCCTCTATCACTTCCTGATAGCGGCGGAGCTTGGCCGCATGATAGCCGCCGATGCTCTTGTGATAGTAAGAGGTCTCGTTCTCATTGAAGGTGTTCGTCGCGAGATTCAGCACCCGATAGTCCAAAGACTTGTCCTGGAGGATCTGCCGGTCGGTCGCCGTCATCTGCTGGGGCGTGTCTCGGACACTCTTCTCCACGAACATGTCGTCGTTGAGATAGCGTTTGTTCACCTGCCACATGTCGATCAGGCAGAGCAGGGCCAGCGCCCCGACCATCCATTCGGCCTTCAGCTTCCTTGCCTTGAAGAGCAGGAGGCAGAATGTTCCTATCAGGATGATCCAGAACGAGCGCCAGCAGTCGGCCGTGAAGACGGCCTTGCGCATCTCGGTGAGATTGCTCACCACGGGGCTATAGTATTCCGCGGGCAGCTGCTTCAGGGCCTCCAGCTCTGCCGGCGACACGAAGTCGGAGAAGAAGAAGCCCGGGGCCAGGGCGAAGAGGAGAGCCATGCCCCCTGTAAGGGCAAAGCTCACATACACCCACTTGATTTTCTTCGTCAGGATTTCAGGCTCCTCCACGATTCGTTTCAGCGCCATCATGGCGAGCAGGGGGATGGTGAACTCGGCAATGACAAGGATGGATGCCACCGTGCGGAACTTGGAATAGAGCGGCACATAGTCGAGGAAGAAGTCGGTGAACGGCATGAAGTTGCGTCCCCACGACAGCAGAATCGACAACACCGTGGCGCAAAGCAATGCCCATTTCATGGGTCCTCTCACGATGAAAAGCCCCAGGATGAAGAGCATGAGCACGAAAGCCCCCACATAGACAGGACCGCTGGTGCCCGGCTGAGTGCCCCAGTACTGCCCCAGCTGCTGGTAGATCTGATAGAAGTTGGGGTCGGCCTTCTCCATCGCCGTCTGGCTGGAGGCCAACGGAACGCTGGCCCCGCCCTTGGCGTTAGGCACGAGGAGCGTCCATGTCTCATCGATTCCGTAGCTCCACTGGGTGATATAGTCGCGGTCGAGGCCGCTGTTGGTCTGGTTGGAGGAGTTTTTCTTCACGAGCTCGCTCTTGCCGCGCATGCTCTCCTTGCCATACTCCCAGGTATGGTAGAGATTGCTCAGGTTGATGCTGATGCCGATGGCCGCCCCCGCCAGACAGGCCAGCGTGGCCTTGCCGAAGCGTGCGAGCTGCTTCTCCCTGACGGCTTCCACGAGGAAGGCCACCACCATGAAAAGGATGATGAAGAGATAATAATAGGTCATCTGCACATGGTTGGCCTTCACCTCAAAGGCCGAGAACACGGCCGTGAGGATGAGTCCCCAGAGAAACTTGCCCCGGTAGGCCAGCACCACGCCCGCTATCATCGGCGGCAGATAGGCCAGCGCCATCACCTTCCAGATGTGCCCCGCGGCGATGATGATGAAGAAATACGACGAGAATGCCCACAGGATGGAGCCCAGTATGGCCAGTTCCCTGCGGAAGTCGAAAGCCCGGAGCAGGATGTAGAAGCCCAGCAGGTAGACGAATACATGCCATACGCAGTCGGGCAGCCAGAGATGATAGGCGTCCATCGCCTTCTGCAAGCCGTTCGTACTCGCGTAAGACGGCGAGGTCTGATAAGTCGGCATGCCGCTGAAAGTGGCGTTCGTCCAGCGCGAAACCTTACCGGTCTTCTGATAATACTCGGCAGCCTCCTGCCCCGCTCCCCGTCCGGCGGAGGAGTCGTGGCGGAAGAGGATGCGCCCGTCGATGTCGGCCGGCATGAAGTAAACAAACGAAATGGCCGCAAACAAGGCCACGGCGGCAAGGTCGAGCCAGTATTTCTTCAAAGTGTTCATCTTATTATTACTTTCCTTTTAATCGTGTCCCCCGCATCGAGAAGCCTGATTCGACGCTCCCGGCAAGCCTCTCTTTCAAACACTAATGCGACGGGGCCAGATCCGTTACTTTATGTATTTTATGATTTCTCATTTCAACTTTCAAGACTACAGTCCTGACTTTTCTCTGCATACGGTCGTCCATGTCATTGAAATCATAGGTTACGATGTAGGCGTCTTTTTCCGTTTCCACTTGCAAAGTCCGCGATGACAACTCGTCGATGCCGTAATTGCAGGTAACAAACTCATAGGCAATTCCGTGGAGACGGTCTTCCTTGGTGTCCCTACACAGTTCCGCGGAACAATAGACAGCCATCAGCGAATCGCATTTGGCAAAGCTCTGCCGCATGTCCTTCATGCTGAAAGCCTTGCCATATTGCCGATAGAAAGAGAGAATCTTATTGCCATCTCCCTCCTCATTGTTCCCTGTCAAGGGGTTGGCAGAGGGGCTCCCACCTTTAGAGCAGGCCATTAAGGCCATGATACATGCAATGACCCACAATCCCTTTTTCATACTGTCTCATCCGTTTTCAATTCCAAAATGATATGGTTTTAAGCCCTGTGAAAAGCAAGATGGATATCTCTTCTGCTATTTCACAGGCAAAGTTAAGACATTTAAAGGTAAAAAACAAGAAAACGGAGATATAAAAGCATAAAAAAGCAAGCACAAGCCCTCTATCATTCCCTTTGCCGCATAAATCTGGCTTCACGACCAGAAAAACGGCCTCGACTCGCAGCGAGGCAGGAGCAAAGCAGCCATACGAACAGGCCGAGGAGAGAAAAAGAACAAGTTTTAGAGGAATCTTTCGTTTTAATCGGCAGTTTGATGTAACTTTGCCCACAAAACATCGGAAATGAAGAGAATAGGGATTATCGTGGCGATGGACAAGGAATTCCGCCAGCTCAGCGGCCTGCTGACAGAGAGCACGACCGAGCACCGCCACCACAGGGACTTCACCCTGGGTCGCATAGGCGGCAACGAGGTGATCCTGCAGCAGTGTGGCATCGGCAAGGTGAACGCCGCAGTCGGAGCCGTGGAGATGATAGACGGCTACCGTCCGGACCTCGTGCTGTCCACAGGCGTGGCCGGCGGCGCCAGCGTCAGCCTCAATCCGCTGGATGTGGTGGTGGCCACGGAGTGCGCCTACCACGATTTCTACTGCGGCAGCGAGGTGGAATACGGGCAGGTGATGGGGCTCCCGGCACGGTTTGCCGCACCCGCGAGCCTCGTGGAGAAAGCCCTCGCTCTCAGGACAGAAACAAAAATCGTATCCGGGCTCACCGTCTCGGGCGACTGGTTCGTAGACTCCAAGGAGAAGATGCGCTCCATCCTCGACCACTTCCCGGAGGCCATGGCCGTCGACATGGAGAGCTGCTCCATCGCCCAGACCTGCCATCTCTACGGCGTGCCGTTCGTCTCGCTGCGCATCATCAGCGATGTGCCGCTGAAAGACCACAAGGCAGCGCAATACTTCGACTTCTGGAACCGCATGGCCGAGGGCAGCTTCCAGGCAACCCGACAATTCCTCGAGACATTATAATCCACGGTTCTGAAAACAATAAAAGACAACAGACATGAACAAGATTCCCAGCTTTACCATCAATCACGAGAAACTTCTGCGAGGCATCTATGTATCCCGCAAGGATGCCGTGGGCGACGAAACGGTTACCACCTTCGACATCCGCATGAAGGAGCCTAACCGTGAACCGGCCCTGCACCCGGGAGCCCTCCACACCATCGAGCACCTGGCCGCCACCTATCTGCGCAACGACGAGGAGTGGAAGAACCGCATGGTCTACTGGGGGCCGATGGGCTGCCTGACCGGCAACTACCTCCTGCTGCGGGGCGACTATCAGAGCCGGGACATCGTGGAACTGATGAAACGCACCTTTAAATTCGTCGCCGACTTCGAGGGCGAGATACCCGGAGCGGCGCCCAGGGACTGCGGCAACTGGCTGCTTCACGACCTGCCCATGGCTCAGTGGGAAGCCCGGAAGTATCTGACAGAGGTGCTTGAGAACATCCGGGACGAGAACCTCGCCTACCCGGAATAACCTTTCAAGAAGCATGCGGCAAGGGGCGTCTCGGCTCCTTGCCGCATGCCGGGATGTTACAAGCTGCGTGTAACCGCATTACACACAGTGTGTAACCGCATTACAAGCGCTCGGTAACCACCCTGTTCTATTTATCCAGCTCGTTGAGAGCAAACATATAGGCTCCCAGGGAGATAGCCGAAGAAGCCCCGATCTTCGTGCGGAGCACGCCCACACGCTTCACCGGGTCGTAGTCTATCTGCTCATCGGTGCCGGGAATGGTAACCTTCATGGCGCCTCCTTTCAGAAACTCGGCCAGCTGGACGGGGTCTTCCAGGTTGTAGACCTTCATCTGCATGTGCCCCACCTGCTCCCCGTTCATCATCTTGAGCCTGCTGTTCATCTCGCCGACCAGCGACGGGAAGATGAGGTCGGAGCTATGAGCCACACCGCCGCCGATGACCACGAGGCCGTCTACAATCGTGTCGGCCATGGCAATGGCGTCGCCGGCCATCTCGCCCAGCTCGGCAAAACTCTTCCGCGCAGCCTCCGCATTGCCCGGCCGGCGGCCCTTGGCAATCTCGCTGATATCCTTCGGCGTGAGGTCGGAATGATCGCCCGAGAGCTCCTTATAGACCCGCTTCACGGCACGAATGGCCACGCCTTCCTCCGCTATATATTCAGGATACTTCTTGTTGCGGAAACACCAGATGTCGCCGCCCATGCCGTTGTCGCCCAAGAGGAGCTCGCCGCCAATGACCACGCCCGCGCCGAAGCCCGTGCCGAGGGTGATGCCCAGCAGGTGGGTGAACCGTTTCGGGCTGCCCGCCTGCTCAAGAAGACGGTTGACTTCGGGCAATACCCCGCCCATCGCCTCACCATAGGCGAAGAGGCTGCCGTCGTTGTTGATGAACACGGGCACGCCGAACTTCCGTTCGAGAAATGGGCCCAAGGCAATGCCGCCTCGGAAGGAGGGAAAATTGGGAAGGTCGCCGATGATGCCTTTTTGATAGTCGGCCGGGCCGGGGAAGGCAAAGCTGATGGCGGAAGGCGCGACCGGCACCTGCGCCTTGATGTGCTCGAAGCCTTTTACGAGCTGGCCCAGACAGTCGTCGAGGCTGGCCGCCATGGAAGGCAGCGTGTATGTCTCCACGATTTCCTTTCCGCCCTGCATGGCGGAGAAGACGAAGTTCGTGCCGCCGGCATCCAGCGTAAGGATAACCCTTTTATCGTTCTTATAGTCCATAATAGTTGGTTATTGGTTTTTAGTTTTCAGTTTTTCCTGCCGCAAGAGGCGTGTCGCCCTCCACCCTGCCAATAGGGCAAAGGAAGCTTACAGATTGAATTTATAGCCCACGGCGAAGGTGAAGAAGCTGTTCTTTGCGCCGCTGGTCGTGCTCATCTTCAGCAAGCCGAGGTTGTAACGGGCATCGAGCACCACATCCATATACTCGTAGGACAGGCCGAGAGGTATCGAGAGGTCGAACTGCCGATAGCCCTCGAGCGAGCTGTTCTTCAGGGTTACCGGACTGCCATATGTCCCAACGCCGGTAGACTTCTCATAGATTACATCCGAGACCTTTACCTCGTTCTTCGCGTGCACGAGGAAGCCCGCCTGCAGACCTGCCTTGACGGCAAAGCCCTTGACCACATACATGTTCAGCATCACGGGCACGAGGACATAGTCCAAGCGGGTGAAGGCGTTCCGATAAGCCGAATAGACGACCCGCTCCTCCGTCTGGCTCTGCAGGATTTCCGTATCGCCGGTTCTGTATCCGAGGGCGGCATAATAGGCTCCCAGCGTCAGGCTCAGCTCGTCGGAGCACTGATATTCCCCCTCAAGTCCTGCCATGAAGTCGGCCCGATACTTGGGTTTCATGGAGTGCCCACCGGTATAGAAAATGTCCGGCTCGGTTATCTTGGCGATGCCCACCCCCACCTTCGGGGTCAGGGAGAATGTGCCCGGGCGGCTCTGGGCACTCACCGTGAGGGCTGCCGACAAGAAGAGTGCCGCCAAAAACATCTTTTTCATAATCCTCCTATTTATAATCGTGTCTCTTATTCCTTGTTTGCGCGCTTGCGCTCCAGATGGTCGAGGATGATCTTGCGCATGCGCATGCTCTTCGGGGTAACCTCCACATACTCGTCGGCCTTGATGTATTCGAGGCATTCCTCCAGGCTCATCTCGGTCTTGGGAATGATGCGGGCCTTGTCGTCGGAGCCCGACGCACGCACATTGGTAAGCTGCTTGGCCTTGGTTACATTGATGACGAGGTCGTTGTCGTGCACATGCTCGCCTACCACCTGCCCGCAATAGACCTCCTCGCCCGGGTCGATGAAGAACTTGCCACGGTCCTGAAGCTTGTCGATGGAATAGGCGTAGGCCGTCCCGGTCTCAAGAGCCACCATGGAGCCGTTTACTCTTCGCACGATGTCTCCTTTGTAGGGCTGGTATTCCTTGTAGCGATGCGCCATGATGGCTTCACCTTGGCTGGCCGTAAGCACATTGGTGCGGAGGCCGATGATGCCGCGCGAGGGGATGTCGAAGGTGATGTTCACACGGTCGCCCTCTGTCTCCATGCCGGTCAGCTCGCCCTTGCGGCGGGTAACCATGTCCACCATTCTGGAGCTGTATTCCGTCGGCACATTGATGTCGAGGTCCTCGACAGGCTCGCATTTCACGCCGTCTATCTCTTTATAGATCACCTGCGGCTGGCCCACCTGCAGCTCGAAGCCCTCGCGGCGCATGGTCTCCACGAGCACGGAGAGGTGGAGCACGCCGCGCCCGCTTACGATCCACTTGTCGGTGGAGTCGTCCACGGGGGTAACGCGGAGGGCAAGGTTTCTCTCCAACTCCTTGCTCAGGCGGTCGCCGATCTGGCGACTGGTGCAGTATTTGCCCTCCTTTCCGAAGAAGGGGGAGTCGTTGATGGTGAAGAGCATGCTCATCGTAGGCTCGTCGACGGCGATGGGCGGCAGGGCCTCCGGATTCTCGAAGTCGGCAATGGTATCGCCGATCTCGAAATGATCCAGGCCTATCACGGCACAGATATCGCCCGAATCCACATGGTCGGTGCGCTTGTGGGTGATGCCTTCGAAGGTATGCAGCTCCTTGATCCTGGTCTTTTCCTTGGTTCCGTCGCGGTGGCAGATGGTGATGTTCATGCCGTCGCGCAGCGTGCCGCGATGCACGCGCCCCACCGCGATGCGACCCGTGTAGTTGCTGTAGTCAAGCGATGTGATGAGCATCTGCGGCGTTCCCTCAAGCTGCTTGGGAGCAGGGATGACCTCGAGAATCTTGTCGAGCAGATAGTCTATGTTGCCGGTGGGGGTCTTCCAGTCCTCCCCCATCCAGCCGTTCTTGGCCGAACCGTAGACTACGGGGAAGTCCAGCTGGTCCTCGGAGGCGTTCAGGTCGAACATTAAGTCGAACACCATCTCGTAGACTTGCTCCGGACGGCAGTTAGGCTTGTCGACTTTGTTCACCACGACTATCGGCTTCAGCCCCAGCTGAAGAGCCTTCTGAAGCACGAAGCGGGTCTGCGGCATCGGGCCTTCGAACGCGTCCACGAGGAGCAAACAGCCGTCAGCCATGTTGAGCACACGCTCCACCTCGCCCCCGAAATCCGAGTGTCCGGGCGTGTCGAGGATGTTTATCTTGACACCCTTCCATGTAATCGATACATTCTTGGAGAGGATGGTGATGCCCCTCTCGCGCTCGAGATCGTTAGCGTCGAGCACTTCGCCACTGTTATCCTGGCCCTCGCGGAAGAGCTTTCCGGCGAGCATCATCTTGTCGACCAGCGTGGTCTTTCCATGGTCGACATGTGCAATCACTGCAATATTCCTGATATCTTGCATTTGTATAGCTAATAATTTCGGACGCAAAGTTACAAAAAATTATTCAAACCGAATACAAGATTGCGATATTTCTATGATTTTAAAGGGGAAACAAAACTCGCCGAAGAAGCCGCGGAAATCGGCAAATATCGCAGTTCCGCATGATTTTTCCTTCCACGGGTTTTGCCGTTCCGATTTCTTTCCGTATACTTGCGCAAGACGAACCGTTTACTTTTAACGAACCCGACAATTATGAACAACTATTCTCCTGACTTCCTCTGGATTATCTATATCAGCATTCTATGGGCTGCAGTATGCCTGACGGCGTTCATCCATATCAGGCTTTTACAGGCTAAAAGTCTCAATCTGGAAAAGAAGCTGGCATGCCTCACCCCGAACAACGCGACATCCGAAAAGCCTGAAACAGCTTATCCCGAGACCATAGGGGAAACGGAAGTGTTCCGGAAGTTCATGAGGTGTTCCTACGAAGGCTCCTCCCATATGCCTAAGGAATCCGACTGGCTTGATCTGGAGAATGCCCTCGACCATTATTTCCCCTCCTTCGAAAAGAAGCTTTTATCCTCGTACCAGCTTTCCGAGATAGAGCTCCACACTTCCATCCTCATCAAATTGGGAATGAAGCCCAAGGCAATTGCCACCCTCCTATGCCACAGCAAAGAGGCCGTAGCCTCCATCCGCAGACGGTTGTGCATGAAAGTCCTGAAATCAGAAGCCCCCACCCCCGGGGAATGGGATGCGTTCGTCCAACAGCTCTGATGCACACTCTTTGCACACACGGGAATCACCATTCATGCGTCTCTTCTGCTATCTTTGTAACATCTGTCTCTTATACACATCTCCGAGCCCACGAGACTCGACGTCAT
>CAUULA010000051.1:0-19258 GCA_963545855.1 uncultured Prevotella sp. | reverse complement strand
TACACTCGACTAGTCGTCGGCAGCGTCAGATGTGTATAAGAGACAGCTTATGGGAAAAAGATTAACTATGATTCTTGCCAGCCTGTTTCTTGTAGTGGGAACAGCATTGGCACAGACTTCGGTCAGGGGTTCCGTAATCTCTGCCGAGGATGGAGAACCTGTAGTTGGAGCGTCCATTAAAGTCGTAGGTACCAATACGGGTACGGTAACCGACCTTGATGGACGGTTCTCACTCACGGTACCCAACAGCAATTCGCAACTGGAGATTTCGTATATCGGCATGAAGAGCCAGACCGTGAAGGTCAGTAGCAACATGCGCGTCGTGCTCCGGTCTGACAACCAGACCCTCGACGAGGTGATGGTGGTGGCTTTCGGCCGACAGACCAAGGAGTCGTTCGCCGGTTCGGCAGCCGTGATGAACTCCGCCGAGCTGGGCAAGAAGATCGCCACCAATGTGGCCGACGCCCTTGTAGGCTCCGTGCCCGGCCTGCAGCTTACGGGCGGCAGCGGACAGCCGGGAGCCTCGCAAGGCGACCTCCACATCCGCGGTATCGCCTCGCTCTATGCGTCTACGGCACCGCTCATCGTCGTAGACGGCGCACCTTACACCGCTTCTCTGAGTAACATTCCGCAGGACGATATCGAGAGCGTTACCGTATTGAAAGATGCTTCCAGCGCAGCCCTCTACGGTGCGCGCGGTGCGGCGGGTGTCATCCTGATCACCACGAAGAAGGGCGGCGGCCAGAAGGCGCGCATCAATCTGGAGGCGAAGTGGGGTGGCACGAGTCGTAGTGTGCAGGATTACGACACTTTCTCCGACCCCGGCCAGTTCATGGAGGCCTATTACTCGCAGTTCTTCAACCATGCCTTTTACGAGAAGGGCATGACCCGCGAGCAGGCCAACGCATGGGTAAACAAGCGCATAATCAACGACCAGACCGTCGGCCTGCAATATAATCCTTTCACAGTGCCCGACGGTGAGAACCTGATCGGGCTGGACGGAAAACTCAACCCGAAGGCCACGCTGGGTCGTTCTTACAAGTATGGTGATGAGACTTACTACCTTACGCCTGACAACTGGAAAGACGAAGCCTATCGTCATGGTACCCGACAGGAGTATACCGTGAATGTGAGCGGTGGCAACACAAAGATGAGCTACTACTCCAGTGTAGGTTATCTGAAAGAGAAAGGTATTCTGGAAAACTCCAGCTTCGAGCGTTTCACCGCCCGTCTGAAGGCCGACTACGAGGCCACCGACTGGCTGCACCTCTATTCCAATGTGGGCTATGTGCGCTCCATGATGGAGTCTAATCCGAACCTGAGCAACACGAGCACCAATGCGAGTAACATGGGTTACTTCACCCAGTACATCGCCCCTATCTATCCGCTCTATGTGCGCGTGGTGGGTGCCGACGGCAAACCCGTCATCCGTACTGACAAGTACGGGCATCAGCAGTATGACTTCGGTGTGCCGGCAACGGGCTATCCCGGGCAGGGAAGCCGTCCGTTCTTGAATACGGGTAACCCTATCGGCTCTAACCGCTACAACGAGGTAACCAATGGCGGCGATCAGGTGCAGGGACAGTTCAGCTTCGACCTCACTTTCACGCCATGGCTGAAGTTCAATTCCACGAACTCCTTCAACCTCGGACTCTCACGCTATTCTCACTACGAGAATCCATATATCGGCAACGCCGTCGCTGAGAACGGAACCATCGACAAGTATAACAACATCTCATTCCGCCAGAACTATGTGCAGACTCTGAACTTCCACAAGACTTTCGGCGATCACGATGTGCAGGTGATGCTGGGACATGAGTGGTACAAGCAGCGCGTGAACTTTCTGGAGGCGCTGGCTAAAGGAGGCTTCTCTCCGGAGATTAAGGAAATTAACGCATTCGCAAAACGCGACGACAGCCACTCTTATAACACCACCTATAATGTGGAGGGCTACTTCGGCAATGTGCTCTACAACTACGCGCAGCGCTACTTCGCCCAGGCCTCCTATCGCCGCGACGCCTCCAGCCGTTTCGCTAAGGATCATCGGTGGGGTGACTTCTGGAGTGTGGGCGGCGCCTGGATCGTCAGCAAGGAGAGCTTCTTCAAGCAGCTCAACGCCAGCTGGATAGACAACCTGAAGCTGAAAGTGTCTATCGGCCAGCAGGGTAACGATGGTATCCCCGACTTCTACTTCCTGGAGCGTTACATACTGTCGAAGGGCAACCTTGCCATGCTGCCTTCGTTCTACGCCATCGGCAATCCGGACATCACTTGGGAGACCACGACCAACTTCAACCTCGGTCTGGAGTTTGCCTTCCTGAAAAACCGGGTGAGCGGAGAGGTGAATTTCTATGATAAGAAAACCACCGACATGCTCTTCTGGCTGAATGTGCCCGAGAGCATGGGTGTGCGCGGCTACTACGGCAATATCGGCGACATCCGCAACCGAGGCGTGGAGCTGACGCTGAGCGGCGACATCATCCGCACCAAGGATATCACCTGGAGCGTTACGGCCAACATCTCGCATAACTCGGCCAAGATCCTGAAGTTAGACAAGAGCAAGACCAAACAGTATGGCGGATTCTCACAGGCTGATGTCAGTGCCGGCTTCAACATCTCGATGTGGTATGCTGAGGGGCAGCCGCTCTACAACGGCATGATGCCCGACTATGCGGGCGTGAACGAGAAGGGAGAGCCGCTCTACTGGGTGGACGAGGATATCTATAAGGCCTATAAGGCCGGATCCATATCCAACAGCAACAAGCCCGGCACCAAACACTCCTTTACCACCACCAACTGGAGCGAGGCTTCCTATTACACCCACAGCATGCTGCCCAAGGCCAGCGGAGGATTCTCTACCACAGTCAGGGCTTACGGCTTTGATGCCAGCGCCACCTTCGACTATCAGATCGGCGGAAAGATTTACGACTTCGGCTATGCCCACCTGATGAGTCCGGTGGCTGACAAAGCCGACGGATCGAACTATTCCACGGATGTGCTGAAAGCCTGGACGCCCGACAATACTTCGAGCAATATTCCCCGCTTCATGTACACCGACGAGAATACCACTTCGCAGTCTACCCGCTTCCTCACGAGCGCGAGGTATCTCAACTTCCAGTCATTCGTGGTGGGGTATACGCTGCCGGTTTCCCTTACCTCCAAGCTCATGCTCAGCAGGGTGCGCGTCTATGTGCAGGGTGAGAACCTCTGCTTCTGGTCGGCACGCAAGGGCCTCGACCCGCGCTACAATTTCCAGGGCACGCAGGCGTCGGGCATCAACTCCTATGCCCCCGTGCGCACCGTCATGGGCGGTATTCAACTGTCATTCTAACCATCTTTAAAAGAACAGAACATGAACAAGATATTTTCAGCAATCATCATGACGGCTCTGGGCACGACGATGCTCACGGGCTGTATAGAAGAGGTGGTGCCGCAGAACGGCACTCCCTCGTTGGGGCAGGTGTCGAGAGCGCCGGGCTCCTTCAATAACTTCGTGTCCAATCTGACGGGCAACCTCAGCGGCAAGCGGCTCTACTCTCCCTCTAAAGGGAAAGAACGAGTGTGGGACTATGGCTATGTCTCGATATTCCTCACCCGCGATGTGGAGGGGCAGGACATCGTGGCGGCAGGTAAGAACCATTACTCCGCCTGGTATATGAAAGTGCAGTATCTGGCCGCGGGCTATGGTGTATGCCAGTTGCCGTGGACCTATTACTACGGCTGGATCAACGACTGCAATGTGGTGCTCAAGAACGCGGGTGCCGTGAACTATGCCGAGCCCGAGGGCTCCAAGGCGCAGGGAGCGGGCGTCGCCTATGCCATGCGGGCCATGCTCTATCTGGATTTGGCGCGCATGTATGCGGCGAAGCCCTATGCCGTAGACCACTCTGCCCTCACGACCATCAAGGCCGACGAGGTGCGCACCGCCGAGGAGGCCCGCCATCAGGAGCGCATGACCTGGGACGAGGCCTTCGAGTTCATCCTCAAGGATCTGGACTGCGCCGAGAAATACCTGGCCGGTTACAAGCGTGCCGACAAGTATACGCCCGATGTGAGCGTGGTCTACGGTCTCAAGGCGCGCACTTATCTGGAGAAGCAAGACTGGGCGAAGGCCGAGGAGTATGCCAAGAAAGCCCAGCAGGGCTATCAGATGATGAGTCGGGACGAGTATCTGAGCCATGATAACGGCTTCAATACGCCCAACGGCTCGTGGATGTTCGCTACCCGCTTCGTGGATACCGACCCCAACATCAAGGAAAATGACGGCGACGACTCCTGGGGCTCGGTCATGATTCCGGAGAACGGATTCGGCGGCGGCTATGCCTCTAACTACGGCGGAGTGATGGCCATAGACCATCATCTCTACAGCACCATCCCTTCGACCGACTTCCGCAAGATGTGCTGGGTAGACTTCAAGCTCGACGATATGTCTAAAGACGAAGCTCTTGAAGCTCTGAAGGAGTATTCCTCCTGGCCCGGCCGTGTCTATGCCGGCGGCGTGGAGCATGCTCAATACGGTCTCGGCGGTTACTGCATGAAGTTCCGTAATGCGGCGGGCAAGGCCGATGTCAAGTATGAGGCATGGTGTGTTTCAGTTCCGCTGATGCGTGTGGAGGAGATGAGGCTCATCGAGGCTGAGGCCGCAGGCATGCAGGACGAGGCACGGGGCAGGCAGTTGCTTGAGGCGTTTGCCAAGACCCGCGACCCGCAATTCGTGTATGGCAAGCACAACGAGGCTTACTATAACACTTCCACCTCAGCCTTCCAGAACGAGGTGTGGTGGCAGCGCCGCGTGGAGCTCTGGGGCGAAGGTTTTGCAACTTTCGACATCAAGCGTCTCAATAAAGGCATCATCCGCAGCTATCCGGGTACCAACCATCTGGAAACCGCACGCTGGAATACGAAGGAAGTGCCTAACTGGATGGTGTGGGCATTCGTGGGGACGGAGTCAGACAACAACGGCGGCATGACCCGCAATCCCGACCCCGTACAGCCCAAGGGAGACTCCGAAGAATTTATTTGGTAAGATGTAGGATTTAATAAAGACAAAGAATATGAAAAAGATAATGGAAAAAACGGCTCTGTCGCTCTTGGCTCTTGCCCTGCTTTCCGCATGCGGCGAGGATCAGGGAACCTCTCCGGGCGGCGACTCCACGCCCGTGGCCACAGTCTACCAGTATACGGCAGGCGGCGAATACAATTCTGACAACGACTGCCTGCTGCGCGTGGTTACCAATGCCGCCGCCAAGGAGACTTATTATCTGGCAGAGCTCAAGACGGCCAAGGAGGAACGCAAAATGACCGACGCGCAATATGCCGGGTATGTGGTGAAGGAGGGAAAGAAGCTGGATGTGGCAGCCTCCAGCTATAAAGACTTCTACATTACCGACCTGCACGGGCTTTATGTCGTAACGGTGGTGGCCGCCAATGGCGATGCGCGCACCTCGCAGTCGGTAGAATTTACCGGCTTGGATTACGAGCCCTACGGCAAGGGAACCTATACCTCAAACTCAGGGCTTTTCAAGCCAGCTTCATGGGAGGTGGATGTAGAGTATTCCGAGGTGGGTGATCGCTATCGCATCGCCAACAACTGGACGAAGGGTTACGGTCTCGCTTTCAGCCATGACGGCTCTAAGGTAACGGTCTATCCCACGACCATGGAGACCGGCTATATGCATCCGCGTTATGGCATGGTGAGCGTTTCCGACCAGGGCAGCACCTACAACGAGACCACCAAGACTTTCACCTTTGTCTTCAACTTCACGGTTTCGGCAGGTAGCTTTTTTGTTAAAACGGAGACCTTGACGCTGAAGTGACAGGTCTGGCAACCGAGATATCTCTCTCGTATGTGAATTAACCACAGCCCTTGCCGGTCGTGATGGCTTTGCAAGGGTCTCTTAAGCAAGATTACATGCGATATAAATAAAGGCCGCCTCTCTTCATGAGGGGGCGGCCTTTCTGTATTGGGACGAATTGAAAAAACATCCTTTGAAGTCTCGTGTATTGGAAACCTTTCTCTGTTTTCGCACCAAAACCAAGGAGATTCAAGAATGAAGGGCCAGTGGAAAATCAATGAGGAGGGAATGTATTGCATTGCGTGTAATGACTGAACCCCATCGGGGATTTCGCTTCTTACAGGGCCGGATAGCCGAATGTCGTGAGGAAACCCGGCCTGAGAAATCCCCAAGAATCCGACGCCGTCAGCGTTGCGTTGGTCTTGATTGTGATGACTGCAGAAGCGTTCTTGATACTTTAGGAGCTATAGCATGCTATCTTAAGGTTTATGGAAACAAGACTAAGAGGAATGGAAAGACTGAAAAAACGCAATACCGATGGCATTGACAGCTTAAAAACATCACAGACAGGGTTATCGCTGCGCTTCCAGTCCCGTTCAATGAAGGACTAAACCTCAACGGGGGGGTATCCGTAGGAGAGGGCTTGTTTCTCCGCATGGTTTGTCAAGTGAGCCATTCTCGCATTGCGAACTGCCCGATATAATTTGACGAAATCGCCGATTTCGTCGGACAATCTTGCCGATTTTGTCCGACGGTTTCGCCGAGATTGTAAGCCGGGAAGCGGCCTCCGGGAACGGGAAAAGAAAGAGGAAACCACATGAGTGATTCCCTCTCGCGCTCCAGGATGGGCTTGAACCAACGACCCCCTGATTAACAGTCAGGTGCTCTAACCAACTGAGCTACTGAAGCATTTCAGCCAATTGCGGTTGCAAAGGTAACTCGTTTTTCTGAATTGACCAAACTTTTTCGAGGTTTTTTTCGGCTTATCGCTAAAATACAATAATTTTTCAGGGCTTTTAGCGGTAATGTGCCCTTATATTGTTACATTTGCAGCTGATATGAAGAAACTACTGTTCTGCCTGCTCCTGCTGGGCGCGATGCCCGTGGGGGCGCAAGAGGATAAGGATCACAACCTGAATGTGGCGAAGAATCTGGATGTGATGAATGTCATCTACAAATATCTCGACATGATGTATGTGGATACGCTGGATGCCAATGAAGTGGTGGGCAATGCCATCAGGTCGATGCTCAAGAGCCTCGACCCTTATACCGTCTATTATTCCGAGAGCGATGTCAACGAGCTCCGCACGATGATTACGGGCAAATATGTGGGCGTGGGCATGCTCATCCGCTGGAATTTCCAGTTGCGGAACGCCGTGGTCGACGAGCCTTATGAGAACACCCCCTCGGCCGAGGCCGGCCTGAAGAAGGGCGATGTCATCGTGAGCATCGACGGCGAGCCGATGAAGGGTAAGGATACCAAATATGTGAGCGAGCGCCTGCGAGGAGACGCGGGCAGTACTTTTGAGCTGGTGGTGCGCCGTCCTTCCACGGGCAAGCAGATGAAGTTTAAGATTACCCGCCGGTCTATCTATCAGACTCCTGCCGTGCCTTACTATGGCATTCAGGAGGGCAACATCGGATACATCAACCTGAGCGGCTTCGTGGAGAACAGTGCCAAGGCCGTGCGCCGTGCCTATGTGGAGATGCGCCGGAAAGGCATCAGGGGGCTCATCGTCGACCTGCGCAACAATGGCGGCGGTTCCGAGCAGGAGGCGGCGGACATCGTGAACATGTTCGTGCCTAAGGGCAGGCTCGTGGTCTCCAACCGTGGCAAACTGAAGCGTGCCAACCATGACTATATCACCGGCATGGAGCCCATCGACACCGTAATGCCCCTCGTGGTGCTCGTGAACGGCAACACCGCATCGGCCAGCGAGATCATGAGCGGTGCCCTGCAGGACTTCGACCGTGGCGTAATCCTCGGTACCCGTACCTATGGCAAGGGTATTGCGCAGATGACGCTTGACCTGCCCTATAACGGGCAGTTGAAGCTCACCACCAATAAATGGTATACGCCCAGCGGGCGCTGCATCCAGGCCATCACCTACAAGCATGCCCGCGGCGGCTCGACGGTGCAGAAGTCGGACTCCACGGCAAAGGTGTTCTTCACGGCACACGGCCGTGAATTCAAGGATGTGGGCGGCATCGTACCGGACATAGAGGTGAAGGCCGACTCGCTGCCGAACATCGCCTATTATCTGGCCGCGGCCGTAGACTCGAATGAAGTGTTGCACAACTATGAGGTAGACTATATCGCTAGGCATCCGACGATAGCTCCGGCAGGTGAGTTTAGTCTTTCCGACACGGACTACGAGGAGTTCAAGCAGCGAGTGATGGCCAGCGGCTTCAAGTATGACCGCGAGAGTGAGAAATATCTTGAAAACCTGAAGGAACTGGCCAAGTTCGAGGGCTATTACGATGAGGCAAGATCTGAGTTTGAGGCTCTGGAGAACAAGCTGAAGCACAATGTGGCCAAGGATCTCGACTACAACAAGCGCGTCATCAAGCATATGATAGAGAATGATATCGTGGCGGCCTACTATTATCAGAAGGGCAGCATAGAGAATTCGTTGCGCGACGACAAGCAGGTGGCCGAGGCCTTGAAGCTGCTCAATGACGAGGCAAAATACAGGGAAATCCTGCGGCCGAAAAAGAAATAAGGAACGATAAGTGATGAAAGTTGCGTTTTTTCTTGGATTATTCGGAAATTATGCGTACCTTTGCATCGTTCAGTGGAATGAGGGGCTCCGGGAGAGCTCCTCATTCTATTTTAAATGAAATTGTATGATAGACAAGAAAGTCGTAGAAAAGTTAGTAGACGAGTGGCTGGCCGACAAGGATTATTTCCTTGTGGACATTGAAATCAGCACCGACGACAAGATCGTCGTAGAGATCGACCATGCCGACGGCGTGTGGATAGAAGACTGCGTGGAGTTGAGTAAGTACATTGAAGACCGCCTCAGCCGCGACGACGAGGACTATGAGCTTGAAGTGGGGTCGGCCGGACTGGGCCAGCCTTTCAAGGTTCCGCGGCAATACGCCAATTTCGTAGGCAAGGAGGTAGAGGTTTTGGATGCCGATGGAAAGAAGGTGAGAGGCCTGCTGAAGAGCGTAGACGGTAACGACTTCGTGGTAACGACAAAGGAAAAGGTGAAGATGGAAGGCAAGAAGCGTGCCGTGTTGCAAGATGTGGACCACCTCTATCAGATGGATAAAGTGAAATATACTAAATACTTAATAAGTTTCAAATAAGCTATGGCAGCAAGAAAAAACGCAGAAGAACAGGTGAGCATGATCGATACCTTCAAGGAGTTTAAGGAAACCAAGAATATCGACCGTACGACCTTGGTAAGTGTACTTGAGGAAAGTTTCCGTAATGTGCTCGCTAAGATTTATGGCAGCGACGAGAACTTCGATGTGATTGTGAACCCTGACAAGGGCGACTTCGAGATTTACCGTAACCGCGTGGTTGTGGCCGATGGCGAGGTGGCCGACGAAAACAAGGAGATCAGCCTCACGGAAGCCCAGAAAATAGAACCAGACTATGAGGTGGGAGAAGATGTCTCGGAGCGCGTGAACTTCTCGAAGTTCGGGCGGCGTGCCATCCTGACCTTGCGCCAGACCTTGGCTTCGAAGATTCTGGAGCTGGAGCACGATTCCCTGTACAACAAATACAAAGACCGCGTCGGACAGATCGTCGCCGGTGAGGTCTATCAGCTATGGAAGCGCGAGGTGCTCCTCGTAGACGACGAGAACAACGAGCTGATTCTTCCGAAGACGGAGCAGATACCTTCCGACCAGTATCGCAAGGGTGAGACCGTCCGTGCCGTCATTGATCGTGTGGACAATGAGAACAACAATCCGAAGATCATCCTGAGCCGTACGAGCCCTGTTTTCCTGGAGCGTCTGCTCGAGCAGGAAGTTCCAGAGATAGCCGACGGCCTCATCGCCATCAAGAAGATTGCCCGTATGCCGGGCGAGCGTGCCAAGGTGGCCGTGGAGAGCTACGATGAGCGCATCGACCCTGTGGGGGCTTGCGTCGGCGTAAAGGGAAGCCGTGTTCACGGCATCGTCCATGAGCTCTGCAACGAGAATATCGATGTGATCAACTGGACGGCTAATATCAAGCTCTTTATCCAGCGCGCCCTGAGCCCTGCCCATGTGAGCAGCATTAATATCAACGAAGAGGAGCGCAAGGCCGAGGTCTATCTGCAGCCGGAGGAAGTGAGCCTGGCCATTGGCCGTGGCGGTTTGAATATCAAGCTTGCCTCTATGCTGACAGAATATACCATTGATGTGTTCCGCGATGTGCCGGAAGGCGAGGAGGAGGAAGATATTTATCTGGACGAGTTCTCCGATGAGGTAGACCAGTGGGTTATCGACGCTGTCAAGGCCATCGGCCTGGATACGGCAAAGCAAGTGCTCAATGCTCCCCGTGAGATGCTGATAGAGAAGGCTGACCTTGAGGAGGAGACGGTAGACCATCTGCTGAATGTGCTTCGTGCGGAATTCGAGCAATAATAGTGTATACCCCTCCCTCAACCCAACAAACAACCAGTAAAAAAGTAGTAAATGAGTATTAGATTAAGTAGAGCGATCAAAGAACTGAACATAGGACTTCAAACGGCAGTTGAATTCCTTGAAAAGAAGAATCTATCGGGCGATGAGACCCTCACGGCAAACACGAAACTCACCGAGGAGCAGTATCATGCCCTGACGGAGAACTTCAAGCAAGACGCCCAAGTGCGCACGGAGGCAGAGAAGCTTTTCCAGAAGAAACAGCAAAAGGAGAAGAAACCTGTTGTGCAGCCGGTTGACCATAGTGGTGAGAGCCTGCTGAAATCAAAGCAGCAGTATAAGCCCCTGGGCAAGATTGACTTAGGGGGTATGACAAAGAAAGAGAAGGAGATTGCTGCTCCTCCTAAAGAAGAAGAGGCTCCGAAGGAGAAGGTTGCTGCCGTTCAGCCTGAACCTGAAGCAGAAGTAAAGGTGGAGAAGCCGGTCGAGGTGGAAGCACCTGTTCTGCAGCCAAAGGAAGAAGAATCGGTGAAGGCCGATGAGAAACCGGTGGAGACTTCTGTTCCGGTAGTTGAGGAGAAGACCCCCGAGGCTTCTGCCCAAGAGAGTGGGAAGCCTGAGGTTTATCAGCTGAAGAGTGAAAAGAAGATGCTAAACACTCCCAATCTGAATGTGTTGGGTAAAATAGACCTTGACTCCATTAATCAGAGCACTCGTCCGAAGAAGAAAACCAAGGAGGAGAAGCGCAAGGAGCGTGAGGAAAAGGTTCAGCAGCAGTATCCGGGCGGTGAGAAGAAAAAGCGCCAGCGCATTGGCAAGGAGCGTGTGAATATCGATGCCGCGGCTAATGAGGCAAACAACCGCAAGAACAATAAAGGCAAAAGTGGCAATAAGGATAAGAACCGCAAACGCAACCAGAAACCGCTTGAGGTGGACGACGAGGCTGTAGCACGCCAAGTAAAGGAAACCCTTGCACGCCTTACGAATAAGCAGAACCAGAACAAGAAAGGTGCTAAATATCGTAAGGAGAAGCGTGAGGCAGTTCAGGAGAAACTGGACGCCGAGGCACGCGCAGAGCGTAAAGAGAGCAAGACGCTGAAGCTTACGGAGTTCGTAACCGTAAGTGAGCTTGCTACCATGATGGATGTTTCCGTAACACAAGTCATCTCTACTCTGATGGGTGTCGGCATTATGGTGTCTATCAACCAGCGGTTGGATGCGGAGACTATCAACCTTGTTGCCGAAGAGTTTGGGTTCAAGACGGAGTATGTAAGTGCGGAAGTCCAGGAAGCTATCAGCGTGGAGCAGGATGACGAGGAAGACTTGGTTTCCCGCGCTCCTATCGTAACGGTGATGGGTCATGTAGACCATGGTAAGACCTCTTTGCTCGACCATATCCGTAATACGAATGTGATAGCCGGCGAGGCCGGTGGTATCACGCAGCATATAGGTGCCTATAGTGTTACCTTGAAGAACGGGCGTAAGGTTACCTTCTTAGATACCCCGGGTCATGAAGCCTTTACGGCCATGCGTGCCCGTGGCGCCCAGGTTACGGATATCGCCATTATCATCATTGCTGCCGACGACTCTGTGATGCCTACGACAAAGGAGGCCATTGCGCATGCCCAGGCAGCCGGTGTCCCGATGGTGTTCGCTATCAACAAAATTGATAAGCCGGGTGCTAATCCGGACAAGATTCGTGAAGACCTGGCCAATATGAACCTGCTGGTAGAAGAGTGGGGTGGCAAGTATCAATGTCAGGAAATCAGCGCGAAAAAAGGCCTCGGTGTAGAGGCACTGATGGAAAAGGTTCTCCTTGAGGCAGATATGCTGGACTTGAAAGCAAATCCTAACCGTAAGGCAACCGGTACGATTATAGAGTCTTCGCTCGACAAGGGGCGTGGCTATGTTTCTACGGTTTTGGTGAGCAACGGTACGCTGAAAGTTGGCGATATCGTTATTGCCGGTGTTTCGTGGGGACGCGTGAAGGCCATGTTCAATGAACGAAACCTGCGTATTGAATATGCTAAGCCCGCCGAGCCTGCAATCATCTTGGGCCTGAACGGAGCTCCTACTGCCGGCGACGCGTTCCATGTATTGGAGACGGAGCAGGAGGCTCGCGAGGTAGCTAATAAGCGTGAACAGTTGCAGCGTGAGCAGTCGTTGCGTACGACCAAAACGCTGGGTCTGGATGATATCTCTCATCGTATCGCATTGGGCGAGTTTCATGAACTTAACATCATTGTCAAGGGTGATACCGACGGTAGTATTGAGGCTTTGTCGGATTCGTTTGTCAAGCTCTCTACGGAAAAGGTCCAGGTAAATGTAATCAGCAAGGCTGTGGGTGCTATTTCCGAGAATGATGTCATGCTGGCAAGTGCCTCAAGTGCGATTATCGTCGGATTCCAGGTGCGTCCTTCTGCTGATGCCCGCAAGGCAGCCGAGCGCGAAGGCGTTGAAATCAACACCTATTCTATCATTTATGACGCCATTGATGACATCAAGGCGACCATGGAAGGTATGCTCGACAAGGTGAAGAAAGAAATTACGACGGGCGAAGTGCAGGTTAAGCAGGTATTCAAAATCTCGAAGGTGGGAACTGTTGCCGGCGGTCTGGTTATCGAGGGCAAGGTTCATGCCAAGGATAAGGCTCGCGTCGTGCGCGATGGCATTGTGATTCATACTGCTAATATCAGCGCCTTGAAGCGTTATAAGGATGATGTGAGAGAGGTCGTTACGGGTATGGAGTGTGGTTTGAGCCTCGTTAACTTCAACGATATTCAGGAAGGCGATATCATCGAGACCTTCACGGAGATAGAAGTAGAGCAGAAACTTTAATGACATTGCTGGCCACGGTTTAATGTGGCTCGATGTTTACTATATCATGAATAGGGTCAGTTGGATGAACCGACTGTCCCTATCTTATCTAAAATAGATGATATAAATATGTCAGAGAAGAATGAGTTTGTCAAGCAGGTTGCGGAACAGAAATATAAGTTCGGATTCACTACCGATGTGCAAACTGAGATTATAGATAAAGGCCTGAACGAGGATGTCGTCCGTTTGATTTCCCAAAAGAAAGAGGAACCGGAATGGATGCTTGAGTTTCGCCTGAAGGCTTTCAGCTACTGGAAGACCCTGGGACAGCCGACATGGGGACATCTGCATTTGCCGGAAATCGACTATCAGGCAATCTCCTATTATGCAGACCCTTTGGCTAAGAAACCCAAGAGCAAGGAAATCGACCCAGAGCTTGAGAAGACTTTCGATAAGCTCGGTATTCCTCTTGAAGAACGGTTGGCACTTAGTGGGACGGCTGTCGACGCCATCATGGATTCTGTTTCCGTAAAGACGACTTTCAAGGAGAAATTAGCGGAGAAAGGCATTATCTTCTGTTCGATAGGAGATGCCGTTAAGAATCATCCGGACTTAGTAAGGCGTTATCTGGGAAGCGTGGTTCCCTATCGGGATAACTTCTTTGCCGCACTCAATAGTGCCGTGTTCAGTGACGGCTCGTTTGTCTATATCCCCAAAGGGGTAAGGTGTCCGATGGAACTCTCAAGCTATTTCCGTATCAATGCCCGTAATACGGGCCAGTTTGAGCGCACGCTCATTATTGCCGATGATGACGCGTATGTCTCTTATCTCGAGGGATGTACGGCACCGATGCGGGATGAGAACCAATTGCATGCAGCCGTCGTGGAGATTATCGTAAACGACAATGCGGAGGTGAAATACTCCACCGTTCAGAACTGGTATCCCGGCGATGAGAACGGGAAAGGCGGTGTCTTGAACCTTGTAACGAAGCGGGGTGATTTGCGGGGCGTAAATTCCAGATTGTCATGGACACAGGTGGAGACGGGCTCTGCCATTACCTGGAAATATCCTTCCTGCCTGTTGCGGGGAGACTATAGTCAGGCAGAATTCTATTCCGTGGCGGTAACCAACCATTATCAGGAGGCCGATACGGGTACCAAGATGATTCATATGGGGAAGAACACCAAGTCGACCATCATCTCAAAGGGTATCAGTGCCGGGCGCAGCCAGAACTCCTATCGGGGCTTGGTGCGTGCGACGGCAAATGCGGACAATGCCCGAAACTACAGCTCCTGCGATTCTTTGTTGCTGGGTTCTGACTGTGGTGCCCACACCTTTCCTTATATGGATATCCATAATGATACGGCGGTGATAGAGCACGAAGCTACCACTTCGAAGATTTCCGAAGATCAGCTTTTCTATTGCAATCAGCGGGGAGTCCCCACCGAAGAAGCCGTGGGCCTTATCGTAAACGGCTATGCCAAAGAGGTATTGAATAAACTTCCGATGGAGTTTGCCGTCGAAGCCCAGAAACTTTTGAGTGTTTCGCTTGAGGGCACGGTAGGATAGCTACGGCTTAGGAGGATAATGACGATTATATGGAACTTAAAAGGCAGTTTGTGCCAATTACTGATAGGACAAAAAGAATCATTTGACAAATATAATACAGACAACAAGCAGGATTGATGGGAGACTGGAATGATCTCTTGTTTCCTGATATCCTGTCCATAACTATTTAAAGTATGTTAGAAGTAAAGAATCTACATGCAGAGATTGCGGGAAAAGAAATACTGAAAGGCATCGACCTAACGGTAAACGACGGCGAGATTCATGCCATCATGGGACCTAACGGATCGGGAAAGTCAACTCTCTCGGCCGTGCTAACGGGTAACCCTCTCTATACAGTTACCGAGGGCTGTGCCTCGTTTAACGGCAAGGATCTTCTCTCCTTGAAACCGGAAGACCGGGCTTGCGAAGGTATATTCCTCTCGTTCCAGTACCCCGTGGAGATTCCCGGAGTGAGCATGGTGAACTTCATGAAGACTGCCGTCAACTCCAAGCGCAAGTATCAGGGGCTGGAACCGCTGAATGCCAGTGAGTTCATGAAGTTGATGCGTGAGAAGCGACAGATAGTGGAACTCGACACCAAGCTCTCCCATCGCAGCGTGAACGAAGGTTTTTCCGGTGGCGAGAAGAAGCGCAATGAAATCTTCCAGATGGCCATGCTCGACCCGAAACTATCTATTCTGGATGAGACAGACTCTGGCCTTGATGTCGACGCAATGCGTATTGTAGCCGATGGCGTAAACAAGCTTTTCACTCCCCGGAAGTCAATCATCGTGATTACCCATTATGACCGTTTGCTCGATATGATCAAGCCGGATGTGGTGCATGTGCTCTATAACGGGCGTATTGTGAAAACCGCGGGTCCCGAGCTTGCCAAGGAGATAGAGGCCAAGGGATATGACTGGATCAAGGAAGGAGCCGACGCTAAATATGGTAAATAATGAATAGCGAGAAGCAATATATTGATTTGTATAATGCTGCCAGCGGAATGATCAAGGAACATTCCGCCATGGTTATGAATTCCGTGCGCGACGAGGCGTTTGCCGATTTCCAACGACTGGGATTCCCGACGCGCAAGGTCGAGCGTTATAAATATACGGATATACAGAAGCTCTTTGAGCCGGACTACGGCTTGAACCTGAATCGCCTTGAGATTCCTATAAATCCTTACGAGGTCTTCACTTGTGGCGTTCCGAACCTAAGCACATCGCTGTACTTCGCCGTAAACGACGCGTTTTATAGCAAAGCCTTGCCTAAGACCACACTTCCGGAGGGAGTTGTCGTCGACAGCCTGAGTGCCATCGCTTCGAAAAAGCCTGATCTCATCGCGAGATATTATGCCCGGCTTGCCAAGACGGGCGAGGATGCGCTGACAGCTTTGAACACCATGCTGGCTCAGGACGGGCTCGTGGTCTATGTGCCGAAAGGGGTGAAGGTAGACCGAACGGTGCAGATTGTGAACATACTTCGTTCGGATGTCGACCTGATGGTAAACCGCCGCGTGCTCATCATCATGGAAGAAGACTCGGAGGCGAAGCTGCTATTCTGCGATGACAGTGCCGACGATCGTAACTTCCTTTCCACGCAAGTGATAGAAGTCTATGTGGGGGATAACGCCACGCTCGATCTCTATTGCCTTGAGGAGACCCATGCCAAGAATCATCGTGTCAGCAATGTCTATGTGGAGCAACAGGCAAACAGCCGGTTCAATCACAATGTCATTACGCTGCACAACGGCGTAACGCGCAATAAGCTCGATCTCTTGCTGAAAGGCGAGGGGGCCGAGTGTCGGGCAAACGGTTGCGTGATAGCCGACAAGGCGCAGCATGTGGACAACAATACGCTCATCGACCACCAGGTGGGGCATTGTGAGAGCCATGAGCTTTATAAATATGTGCTCGACGACAAGGCCACGGGAGCCTTCGCCGGCCGTGTTTTGGTTCGTAAGGATGCCCAGAAGACCATTTCCAACGAAACCAACCAGAACCTTTGTGCCACTAAAACGGCACACATGTACACTCAGCCCATGCTTGAGATCTATGCCGATGATGTGAAGTGCTCCCACGGTTCCACGGTGGGACAACTGAACGATGCCGCTCTCTTCTATATGCGGCAGCGGGGCATCGACCGGCGCGAGGCCAAGCTCCTGTTGGAGTTCGCCTTTGTCAACGAGGTCATAGACAATATCCGGCTTGCCCCCTTGCGCGACCGCCTGCACCATCTTGTGGAGATGCGGTTCCGCGGTGAACTGAAAAACTGCGGGGGCTGCAAGTCGTGTAAATAAAATAAGGTGTAAGTAACTCCAGCCATGTATGATATAGAAACTGTCCGTAAGGATTTCCCGATATTGAGCCGAAAGATCTATGGCAGGCCTTTGGTCTATCTGGATAATGCCGCTACCACGCAGAAGCCGTTGTGCGTGTTGGACGCAATGCGCGAGGAATACCTGAATGTGAACGCCAATGTGCATCGGGGTGTGCATTGGATGTCCCAGCAGGCGACCGAGTTGCATGAGGCTGCCCGTGAGACGGTGCGTGCGTTTATCAATGCCCGGTCTGCCTCGGAGGTGGTCTTCACGCGTGGCACCACCGAAGGTCTGAATCTTGTGGCGTCGTCTTTCAGCGAAGCGTTTATGACAGCGGGCGACGAGGTCATCGTCTCCGTGATGGAACATCACTCGAATATCGTGCCGTGGCAGCTACAGGCCCAGAGACAGGGCATCGTTCTCAAGGTTATCCCGACGACTTTGAGGGGTGAGTTGCGGATGGACGAGTATGAGAGCCTCTTCAGCGAGAGGACGCGTCTGGTGAGCGTTACGCAGGTGAGCAATGTGCTCGGCACGGTGAATCCCGTTGAGGAAATCATACGCATCGCCCATGCGCACGGTGTGCCCGTGATGATAGACGGCGCGCAGAGCGCGCCTCACATGCGGATTGATGTGCAACAGATGGATTGCGACTTCTTCACTTTCAGTGGCCATAAGATGTATGGGCCTACGGGTGTGGGCGTGCTCTACGGCAAGGAAGAGTGGCTCGACCGCCTGCCTCCTTATCAGGGAGGGGGCGAGATGATAGAGCATGTGAGTTTCGAGAAAACTACCTTTGAGCGTCCGCCTCTCAAGTTCGAGGCCGGCACGCCTGACTATATTGCCACCCACGGGTTGGCCACGGCCATTGACTACATGGAGGCCCTGGGCATGGAGGATATTCAGCGGCACGAGCAGGAACTCACCCGCTACGCCACCGAACGCCTCAAGACCATCGGCGGAATGCGCGTCTTCGGTGAGGCGGCACACAAGGATGCCGTCGTCAGTTTTCTGGTCGGGAACATTCATCACATGGACATGGGAACCCTGCTCGATCGCCTTGGCATTGCCGTCCGTACGGGGCATCATTGTGCCCAGCCGCTCATGGATCGCCTGGGCATCCTCGGCACCGTCCGTGCGAGCTTTGCCCTTTATAACACGAAGGAGGATGTCGATGCGCTGGTGGCCGGTATCGAGCGGGTTGCAAAGATGTTCTAACCCCTGGACCTCATGCTGAAGAATCATTTTTATGAGAATCTGATAGAGGCCGGATGCGACGAAGCGGGGCGTGGATGCCTGGCGGGCAGCGTCTATGCCGCCGCCGTGATACTTCCGAAGGATTATGATAATCCCGATCTGAACGACTCCAAGCAGCTTTCGCCGAGACTGCGTTACGCGCTCCGTGAGCAGATTCAGCGAGACGCCATGGCCTGGGCCGTGGGTGTGGTAACGGCGGAAGAAATCGACAGGCTCAATATCCTCAAGGCCTCGCTGCTTGCCATGCACAGAGCCCTCGACCGGTTGAGGGTCCGTCCGGAGGCCGTCATCGTAGACGGGAACCGCTTTGTCCCCTATCACGACCTCCCCTATACTACGATAGTGAAAGGCGACGGCAAGTATCAGGCCATAGCGGCGGCAAGCATCCTGGCCAAGACTTATCGCGATGATTATATGGACGGGTTGCACGAGGAATACCCGATGTATGACTGGAAGTCGAACAAGGGATACCCTACGAGGAAGCACCGGGAGGCCATTCGCAGGTTCGGGGTCAGTCCTTACCATCGTAAAAGCTATCATCTTCTGGGTGGCGAGCTTTGCCTTAACTTCCGGGATTGATTCTGATTACACCTTATTATATATAGTAGAGAGGCTTTGCCAAGAAGCAGGTCCGGCCTCCCCCTCATCTCTTTCTGCCGAAAAGGTCTCTCTCCCTTTTGAGGAGAACAGGAAAGAGTTTTTTGTTTCTCTTCGGCGAATCCGATATGCGCAATCCCTTTGGAAACAGGGCTTTCCGGGGCTTGGTATTACCCTGAAAGTAAAAGACCGTTAAAAGCCCGCCTTTTAACGGCTAAAAGGCGGGCTTCTAACGGCTAAAAGGAGAGTAAAAGACCGCTTCCGACAATACGCCTTGCTCTACCCCCATGAAACTGTCTCTTATACACATCTCCGAGCCCACGAGACTCGACGTCATCTC
>CAUULA010000050.1:0-19282 GCA_963545855.1 uncultured Prevotella sp. | reverse complement strand
GAGATGTGTATAAGAGACAGAGCTCATACAAAAAATAAAATCAAGATGAATATTTGTTTTTTCAAGCGAATTATCTTATTTTTGCACATGAAACTTTACATCTCAAACAAATGAAAGAATTTATTAAGCATGTCTTGGCCACGATTGTGGGCGTGTTTCTGTTTGGCATCATTATCGTGGCCATTGGCGCCATGAGCATTGTGGGAATGGTTTCCGCAAGTCAAGCTACAAAGAATGTTGAAGAGAACTCCGTACTGGTTATCAACCTGTCAGGAGTAATGGATGAGCAATCCAATGGAAACCTTATAAGCAACCTGATGGGATCAAATGCCGGCACGGAAGGCCTCCAAGAGACCCTGAACGCAATCAGGAAGGCCAAGAACAACGACGATGTGAAGGGCATCTACATGGAGGCAGGAGCCTTCAGCACGGATTTCGCAAGCGCGCAAGAGCTGCGCGAGGCTCTTTCTGACTTCAAGAAGAGCGGAAAATGGATCGTCGCTTATGCCGATAACTATACCCAAGGCACTTACTATCTGGCATCTGTTGCCAATAAGGTCTATATCAATCCGTCCGGCATGCTTGACTGGCATGGACTCGGGGCAAATCCCATATTCGTGAAAGACCTGCTCGCCAAGTTCGGCATTCAGGTGCAAGTGGTCAAGGTGGGCAAGTATAAGAGTGCCACGGAAATGTTTACCGAAGACAAGATGAGCGACTTCAACCGCCAACAGACCCAAGCCTACATCGATGGGATATGGGGCAACATGTGCAAAGGCGTTGCCGACAGCCGTAAGGTTTCGATCGCCCAGCTCAATCAATATGCCGACAGCCTCATCACTTTCAGCGACACAAGAGACCTCGTCAAGAAGAAACTTGTAGACGGATTGCTCTATACCGACCAGATCAAGACCGAGGTCAAGAAGCTCCTGAAACTTGAGGAAGATGAAAGTATCCATCAGATCAGCGTTGCCGATATGCAGAATGTGAAGGGGAAAATGAAAGATGGTGAGCAGATTGCAGTATACTACGCCTATGGCAACATTGTCGATTCCCCTCTTGAAGGAGGGCTCTTCAATTCCTCGCACATGATTGTGGGCAACGAGGTATGCAAGGATATGGAAGCCTTGATGAACGATGACGATGTGAAGGCTGTGGTTCTCCGCATCAATTCCGGCGGCGGGAGCGCCTACGCGTCAGAGCAGATGTGGCATCAGATCTCCCTCCTGAAGCAGAAGAAACCTGTCGTTGTGTCGATGGGAGGAATGGCTGCTTCCGGCGGATATTACATGAGCTGTAACGCCAACTGGATTGTCGCAGAGCCCACAACGCTCACCGGAAGCATCGGCATCTTCGGCATGATACCTGACCGCAGCCAGCTGCTCACCCAGAAACTCGGCATCAAATTTGACGAAATAAAGACCAACAAGAACGCTACGATGGGGACTTCTGCCCGCCCGATGAACGCAGAGGAACTTTCGTATATCGCCCAATACATCAATCGGGGATACAATCTGTTCCGCAAGCGTGTGGCTGACGGCCGCAAACTAACTACCGCCCAGGTTGAAGCCATTGCCCAGGGGCATGTGTTCTTGGGACAGGATGCGCTGAAAATTAAACTCGTAGACGAATTAGGAGGCCTCGACAAGGCTATCGCCAAAGCCGCAAAACTGGCAAAGCTTGACGAATATTATACCAGCGACTACCCCGGGGAATCCAGCTTCTTTGACCAGTTGTTGGCTGCAACGGAAGGGGGAAACTATCTCGATGAACAGTTGAGACTGGGCCTTGGAGAATATTACGAACCCTTCTTGCTGCTCAAATCGATGAACCGGCAGAGCATGATCCAGGCCCGTTTGCCGTTTTTCCTGAACATAAAATAGATAATGAGAACCGAGGGAGACTTCATACACATCAATGAATGGCTGATTCCGCTTAGCTGGCTCTATGGCGTTGGGGTAAGGTTCAGGAACTGGCTCTTCGATGTTGGAATATTAAAATCAAAAGCCTTTGATATTCCCGTAATCTCCGTAGGCAATATCACGGTCGGCGGTTCCGGAAAGACGCCCCATGTGGAGTATCTCATCCGCCTGCTGAAAGACAAGATAAAAGTAGCCATCCTATCACGAGGATATAAACGCAAGACAAAGGGGTATATTCCTGCCGATAACAATTCCACGGTACGGGAGATCGGAGACGAACCCTATCAGATGAAGAAAAAGTTCCCTGATATCTATGTTGCCGTCGACGAAAAGCGCACGCGGGGAATTGAAAGCCTGACCGCTGACAGCGCAACGAACGATGTGGAAGTCATTTTATTGGACGATGCCTTTCAGCATCGATATGTAAAACCGGGGATCAACATCCTTCTCGTGGATTATCACCGACTCATTATCTATGACAAGCTGTTGCCGGCAGGAAGACTGCGAGAACCTCTGAAGGGGAAAGACCGCGCCGATATCGTTATCGTAACCAAATGTCCGAAGGATTTAAAACCGATGGAATTCCGCGTCTTGACAAAGGCCATGAACCTCTATCCGTATCAGGACTTATTCTTTACCACTATTGACTACGACGATTCCTACGGTATCTTTAACGGCACAGAACTATCGAAAGAGGACTTCGCAGATAAGAATGTGCTGCTGCTAACGGGCATCGCCTCTCCCAAGCAGATCGTCATCGACCTGGAATCCTACTGCAAATCAATAACCCCCATCAGCCTGAGAGACCACCATCAGTTCTCGGCCAAGGATATCGAAAGAGTTAACGAGACATACAAGAGCCTGCCGGATCCTCGCATAATTCTGACGACAGAGAAAGATGCCACCCGGCTTCAAGGGACAAAAGCCCTTGGCGAAGACATTAAAAGAAATATATATGCCCTTCCTATTCATATCCGCTTCATGCTGAATGAGGAAGAAAGGTTCAATGATAAAATAATAAGCTATGTACGAAAAAATTCAAGAAACAGCATCCTGGCTAAAGGAAAGGATGACCACCACACCCCAAACGGCAATCATACTGGGGACAGGCTTGGGACAATTAGCTTCCGAGATAACTGATTCCTATAGTTTTCCATATAGTGAGATACCCAATTTTCCCGTATCCACAGTGGAAGGCCATGCCGGCAAGCTTATCTTCGGGAAGCTCGGAGGCAAGGACATCATGGCCATGGAAGGCCGTTTCCATTATTATGAAGGCTACAGCATGAAGGAAGTAACATTTCCTGAACGCGTCATGTACGAACTGGGCATCAAGACCCTTTTCGTCTCGAATGCCGCAGGAGGAATGAATCCCAATTTCAAGATAGGCGACCTCATGGTTATCGACGACCATATCAATTGCTTTCCCGAGCATCCGCTGAGAGGCAAGAACTTCCCTACCGGTCCCCGCTTTCCCGACATGCACGAAGCATATAACAAAGCCTTGCGCGACGAGGCAGACCAGATTGCACGGGAAAAAGGCATCCGTGTCGTCCACGGCACCTATGTTGGCGTTCAAGGCCCAACCTTCGAGACTCCGAAGGAATATCGTATGTATCACATCCTCGGAGGCGACGCCGTCGGCATGAGCACGGTTCCCGAAGTGATCGTAGCCTGCCATTGCGGCATCAAGGTGTTCGGTATCAGCGTGATTACCGACCTCGGCGGTTTCGACAATCCGGTCGAGGTGAGCCACGAAGAGGTACAGGAAGCGGCCAATGCTGCCCAGCCGCTGATGACGGAAATCATGCGTGAGATGATCAAACGCTCATAGAAACGACTGCTTCAGAATGACAGATATATCGAAACTGGGTGAGTTCGGACTTATTCACCGGCTCACCAAGGACATCAAATCACAAAATGCCTCGACACGCTATGGCGTAGGCGACGACTGCGCAGTACTTCACTATCCCGATAGCGAAGTGCTTGTCACCAGCGACATGCTCATGGAGGGCGTGCATTTCGACCTTACCTATATTACGATGGAGCAGCTGGGATACAAGGCGGCAATGGTAAACATCAGCGATATCTTCGCCATGAACGGCGACCCGAGGCAGCTGATCATAAGCATCGCCGTCGACAAGCGCTTCAGCGTGGAGAACATCGACGAGTTTTACAAAGGGCTCCGTGAGGCCTGTGAGAAATGGGGTGTGGACATCGTGGGCGGTGACACGACCTCCACACGGACAGGTCTGGCCATCAGCATCACCTGCATCGGCGAGGCGGCAAAGGAGGATATTGTCTATCGCAACGGGGCAAAGGAGACCGACATCATCTGCGTGAGCGGAGACCTCGGTGCCGCATACATGGGCCTGCAGCTGCTTGAGCGTGAGAAGAACATCTACTACGAGCAATACGATGCCCTCACCAAGAAAGTCAAAGAAGCAAAGGAATCAGGAAATAAGGAAAACCTGGCCGCCCTGAACAATGACCTCAAGGCCCTCAACGACTTCCTGCCTGACTTTGCCGGACGCGAATATCTGCTCGACAGACAAATCAAGCCCGAGGCCAGAGGGGATGTTATCCGGCAGCTGAGAGACGCCAACATCCACCCCACTGCCATGATGGACATCTCGGACGGGCTAAGCAGCGAGCTCCTGCACATCTGCCATCAAAGTCATTGCGGCTGCCGCATCTACGAGAAGAACATTCCGATAGATTACCAGACGGCCGTAATGGCGGAAGAGATGAACCTGAATGTAGCCACCTGTGCCCTAAACGGAGGAGAAGATTACGAGCTCCTCTTCACCGTTCCCATCGGCGACCACGACAAGATCGAGGCCATGGAGGGCGTCAAGCAAATCGGCTACATCACCAAGGAAAGCCTCGGAGCCATGCTCATTACCCGTGATAACAACGAGTTTGAGATTACCGCCCAAGGATGGAATCCATTGAAGGAATAGAAAGCAAAAAGGAATATGCCCCCTGCATTTCTTAACAACATCTTTCCGAAAGATTTGTTAACGAACTTTAAACTATAGTAGTTTTTTGGATTTTCGTTCTTGATTCCCACAAGAAAGTGTTATCTTTGCACCCGCAACTAAAGAAGCATGGTGCCTTAGCTCAGGTGGTAGAGCAATGGACTGAAAATCCATGTGTCCTTGGTTCAACTCCAAGAGGCACCACTCCTCCTTTCATTTGTCCGGTTCTCTGATGAGGCCGGACTTTTTCATAGGGTATGTTTTAAACAAGCCACAGTTTTTGCCATCTTCTTGCTTTTTATTCTAAAAAGTTGTATATTTGTACCGATATAACGATTAAGAACCATCAATAACAACATTGGCTATGAATATCGGAGCTCCTGAAATCCTGCTTCTCGCACTGGTAATACTACTCTTCTTCGGAGGAAAGAAAATCCCGGAACTGATGAAAGGACTGGGAAAGGGCGTGAAAAGCTTCAAGGACGGCATGAGCGGCCTGGAGAACGACCTCAATCCCGACAAGAAGGAAGAGCAGGTCAAACAGGAAGAGGAGAAGAAAGAGTAAATCTCCCCGGCAAGACAATATGGGCGATCAACAGGACCTGAGTTTCTGGGAGCATCTGGATGTATTGCGAAGCTGCATTATCAAGATGCTCATAGTAACCGTTGCATGCGGTGTTATCGCTTTCTGCCTGAAAGAAACGCTTTTCGAAATTGTTCTTGCCCCCAAGGATGCCGACTTCATCACATACAGGGTCTTGCGGCTTAAACCCTTTGAAATCCAGCTCGTCAACATCGGACTTACGGAGCAATTCATGGTGCATATGAAGACTGCGCTGCTCTTCGGCATCCTCTGCGCCTCCCCCTATATCATCTATCTGCTCTACAAATTCATATCCCCTGCCCTCTATGAGAGGGAAAAACACTATGGCGTCCGCATTGTCGGAGGAGGATATGTCATGTTCATGATCGGAATACTGGCTGACTATTTCCTCATCTTCCCGCTCACGCTGAGGTTTCTGGGAACCTATCAGGTCTGCGGCGATGTCCACACCATGCTCTCCCTGCAGTCTTATATGGACACCCTGTTCATGATGAGCGTCGTCCTCGGAATTGTCTTCGAGATACCGGTAATATCATGGTTGCTGGCTCTTTTTGGTGTTCTGAGGGCAGATTGGATGCGCCGCTACCGCAAGCATGCCATTGTGGTTATCCTGACAATTGCCGCCATCATCACCCCCACATCGGATGTCTTCACGCTGCTCATCGTGTCGTTTCCCATATGGTTTCTATACGAGGCGAGCATATGGATCGTACAAGGTGTGGCTCCGAAAACAATATCCGATAAAACTATTTAGTATCCTCGTCGCGGATTCCCAGATCCCAACGCGGCACTCTCTACCACGACCAGCCGCCCGTCCTTTACCTGAAAACGGATATCTCTCCTGCCGAAAGGCATCCCGTAGACCCTTTCCGGGTCGTTCTGATAATGTGGACGAGGATCCAACTCTAAGGTTTTGCGCAAAGCCTCCAATTCCCTATGGGTAAATCCCGATGCTATTCCGTCAGGAATCTCAACCTGCAACCGCCGCATCCCGTGCTCATCCACAAAGCCGCTCCGGGCATCCGGATGGCTGTCGGCATAAACAATGTAAGGCTTGATGTCGTAAATCGGAGTTCCATCCATCAAATCCGCTCCCAGCACCTTTATCACTGCTCCCTGCGGCGTGTCATGGTCTATCCCGGCAATCTTCACGCACGAGAGCCCTAAAGGATTGGGACGAAAGGGAGAACGGGTGGCGAAGACACCCAGCCTGGCATTTCCCCCCAACAATGGAGGGCGCACCACAGGGCTCGCCGCACCATGCCTGTTGGCAGAAAACTCCCAGATCAGCCACAGAAAATCAAACCCTTCAAGCCCTCGCAAGGCATCCGCCTGACGATAGCCGGGCTCAAACACGATTTCTCCCTCCAGCTCCTCGACCAGACCACTTTGCTTGGGAATGCCAAACTTGGAGGTAAAGGGAGAGACAAAATGTGCTATCGGATGAATTTCCATATCAATATATTTAATGGCAAAAATAACAAAAAATATCTGATATTTTTGTATCTTTGCAGAAAATAATCTGCACTCGGCAGAATGAGAACAAGTATTCTCTGCCTTGGCTTGTGCTGTTTTTGCAGAAAATAATCTGCACTCGGCAGAATGAGAACAAGTATTCTCTACCTTGGCTTGTGCTGTTTTTGCAGAAAACATCAGTTCAGAATCCATGATATACGATAATTCCGAAGTGCGCAGACAAGACAGGCTGCTGGATGAGAAACGAGCCTTGGAACTGCTCAAGAACAATGAATACGGCTTTCTCTCCATGATTTCCGAGGCCGGCGAGCCGTATGGCATCCCCGTCAACTATGTCTGGGACGGACGGGAAAGCATCTATATACACTGCGCTCCGGAAGGAAAAAAGCTGCGCGCCTTAAGGAAAAGCCCCAAGGTGAGTTTCTGCCTCATCGGCAATGTGCGCCTTATGCCCGGCATGTTTACCACGGAATATGAGAGTGTCATTTTCGAAGGAACGGCCCATCTGGACCTGCCGGACTACGAGAAGATGGATGCCCTGCACTTGATGATAGACAAACTTTCGGCTGATTTTAAAGAGTTAGGGGACAAATATGCCCACAAAAGTTTCCATAGAGTAGAGATTATCCGCATCAACTTGATGAAATTCAGCGGCAAACGCAAGCATGTACGCGCCACGAGACCCAATTATTAAGCCTCTGCCCTGCCGTACATAACACGGAGGACAACAACGGACAATCTCCTGTCAGGCAGTCCGCCATACAGTCATAGGCAGACAGCGGGACGCCTGTTTACGGTTCCAACAGAAATTACAAGCAGCGTGTAACGATGTTACACACGGCGTGTAACATGCTTACACGCCGTGTGTAAAAACGCCGCGGATGACTTCTGTAAACGCCGGAAGCGGCAAATGAAGTTTCAGGTTGCCTGCTCTCCTCCGGCAATTCCTTGCCCCGGCCAAAGCCAGAAGACAAATAAAAAAGGCCGGGCGCATCCCTGCGCCCGACCCTCAAAATTAGAGAGTTATAAAAAAACAAGTTATTTTTGTTCTGTAATGATCTTCATTCCTGCCTCTACGGCTTGCATATTCAGAGGTATCATGCCATGATGACGCTCTGGCAAGCTCTTGAAAAGAGCCTTGTTAAGTCCGTCCGTGCTGATGACAGGACAAACCTTCAGCAGACCGCCCAAGACTATCATGTTGAAAACCTTCGCATTCTTCATCTCCGCAGCCTTGTCCATAGCGTCGATGCGGTAAACCGTAATATCCTTGCGAGCAGGAGGATTGATGACGCCATAGCCGTCATAGATCAGGATGCCACCCGGCTTTACCTTCGGCTCAAACTTATCAAGCGAAGGCTGATTCAACACGATAGCCACATCATATTTGCTCAAGATGGGCGAACTGATGCGCTCGTCGCTGACAATAACGGTAACATTGGCCGTACCGCCTCTCTGCTCCGGGCCGTAGGCCGGCATCCATGTAACCTCCTTGTCTTCCATCAAACCCGAATAGGCAAGGATCTTTCCCATGGAGAGTACTCCCTGGCCACCGAAACCCGATATGATTATCTCTGTCTTCATAAGCTCGTCGTGTCTTTTAAATCACCCTTAGGATACTGTTTGAACATATTCTCTTCCATCCACTGATTTGCCTTGACAGGAGAGAGTTTCCAACCGCTGTTACAAGTGCTTACAATCTCAACGAGAGAGGAACCTTTGCCCGCCATGGACGCCTCGAAAGCCTTGCGGATGGCTTTCTTTGCCTTGTTGATGGCTCCGACGGTCTCCACGCTCTGCCGGGTAACATAACAAGTACCGGTAAGATGCGAGGCCAGCTCCGTAATATTCAGCGGATATCCGTGAAGATCCGGAACACGACCGTAAGGACAGGTCGCTGTCTTCTGCCCCAGCAATGTGGTCGGTGCCATCTGGCCGCCGGTCATTCCATAGATGGCATTGTTTATGAAGATAATCGCAATGTTCTCTCCGCGATTGAGGGCATGGATTGTCTCGGCCGTTCCGATACATGCCAGATCGCCGTCTCCCTGATAGGTAAAGACCAAACGGTCTGGCCACAGACGCTTTACGGCAGTAGCCGCTGCAGGTGCACGCCCGTGGGCTGCCTCCTGCCAGTCGATGTCAAGATAGCGATAAGCGAAGACTGCACATCCTACAGGGCAGACACCGACGGTCTTTTCCTCCATTCCCATATCGGCAATCACTTCCGCGACCAGCTTGTGGACCACTCCATGCGAACAGCCCGGACAGTAATGCATGGGAGTGTCGTTCATCAAAGCCGGCTTCTCATATACTAAATTCTCCGGTGAGATTATCTGGCCACAGTCATTCATATCAATTTCTCCTTTAAAGCTTTAACGATTTCTTCCGGATCGGGAACTATGCCGCCCAATCGCCCAAAATGCTCAACTCTCACGGCGCCATTGATGGCAAGCCGCACATCCTCTACCATCTGGCCGGCATTGATTTCGGCAACGAGCACCCCTTTCTTGCCCTTGGCGGCCTCGGCAATCTGTCTGCTTGGGAACGGCCACAAGGTAATGGGGCGGAAAAGACCGACTTTCATGCCCTCGCCGCGGGCTATCTCAAGAGCCTTCTCCGCTATGCGGGAGGCACTGCCAAAGCTCACGATCATGTAATCGGCATCCTCCATTTGCTGGGTGTCATACCTCACTTCATTCTCTTCAATCTCCTTATACTTCCTCTGGAGATGGAGATTGCGCTGTTCCATTATCTCCGGCATCAACTCGAGGGAGGTGAGAATGCTGGGATTCCTATCCTTGCTGCGCCCGATCGAAGCCCATGGATAGAGCTGCCTGATCTCCTCTTCTGTCTTACGAGGCTTCATCGGGGGGAGGACAACTTTCTCCATCATCTGCCCGATAACGCCATCGCTCAATATCATGGCAGGATTCCTGTACTTGAAAGCCAGTTCAAAGGCCAGGTCCACGAAGTCTGCCATCTCCTGTACGGAGTTCGGCGCTAAGACTATCACATAATAGTCGCCATTCCCGCCGCCACGAGTAGCCTGGAAATAATCACTCTGCGAGGGCTGGATTGTTCCCAGACCGGGGCCGCCGCGCTGCACATTCACGACAACGCCAGGGATTTCCGCCCCGGCCATATAGGCTATCCCCTCCTGCATCAAAGCCACACCCGGACTTGAAGAGGAGGTCAGGCAACGCTTGCCAGCTCCCGCCCCGCCATAGATCATATTGATAGAAGCCACCTCACTTTCCGCCTGAAGGACCACCATACCCGTGGTTTCCCAAGGCTTCAGCAGGGCCAGGGTCTCAAGGACCTCACTCTGCGGAGTTATCGGATAGCCAAAATAGCCGTCGGCTCCGCAACGAATGGCAGCATGAGCTATAGCCTCATTGCCTTTCATCAACATTATTTCTTGTTCAGCCATAGTGCTTAATCCTCCATTCTTTTTTTGTAGACGGTGATACATCCGTCAGGACATACGATACCACATGACGCGCACCCGATACAGTCTTCCGGTCGTATGGGCTCCACATAGGGATAACCGTGTACATTAACCTTCTTTTGCGTCAGGGCTATCACATTCTTCGGACAGGCAACGATGCATAGCTGGCACCCCTTGCACCTATCTGTATTTACTACGATAGCACCCCTAATCTTACTCATAGTATAAAATTTATAATGTTTGTTCCTCGTTCAAGGATTGTATGCGTCCTTATTATAGTAATTCAAGATATCGTCGAGCATTTTCTTCGCCTCCGCCGCCGGAGAGCCAGGATCTCGTTCTACGGCTTCCAGATAGCAGTCGATGGCATGCTTCCAATCCCCTTTTCGACGGTACTCGTTGCCCCTCCGATAATACTCCTCCGCGGTCATTTGTAATACTCTTTCTTAGCTGCTGCAAGCGTATTCTTCATCAGGGAGCAGATGGTCATTGGCCCCACTCCCCCCGGAACGGGCGTGATATAAGAGCATTTGGGAGCTACCTCCCCGAAGTTCACATCTCCGTTGAGACGGAATCCGCTCTTACGGGTGGAGTCAGGAACGCGGGTCGTACCCACATCTATCACCACGGCGCCATCTTTTACCATGCTCCCGGTTACAAAGTCCGGGCTTCCTATCGCCGCTATGATAATATCGGCGTTCAGACACTCTTCTTTCAGGTTCTCCGTATGAGAGTGGCATACCGTTACCGTTGCGTCGCCGTATTGCTTCTGCATCATGAGTTGCGCCATGGGTTTGCCCACTATATTACTGCGGCCGAGCACCACGCACTTCTTCCCACTCGTCCTTATGCCGTAGTGCTGGAACAAAGTCAGGATGCCAAGTGGGGTCGCTGAGATAAAACAGGGCAGTCCGATGGCCATCCGCCCGACATTGACGGGATGAAAGCCGTCGACATCCTTGCGATAGTCTATTGCCATGATGATCTTCTGCTCGTCGATATGTCTGGGCAGGGGGAGCTGAATGATGAAGCCGTCTATATCCTCGTCGTTGTTCAATCGGTCTACACAGGCCAGCAACTCAGCCTCCGTTACATCTTCTTCATATCGGATCAAGGTCGACTTAAAGCCGCATTGCTCGCAGGAGACAACCTTGTTTCTGACATAGGTTTCACTGCCGCCGTCATGCCCTACGAGCACCGCCGCCAGATGAGGTTGATTTCCTCCGCCGGAAACAATACGCTTCACCTCTTCCGCGATTTCCGCTTTGATTGCCGCCGCAGTGGCCTTACCGTCTATCAGTGTCATGTCTTTTTAAAATTAGTGGGGCATGTTAGGCATATTCTTCATGTTCGCCATCATGCCTTTCATTCCGCTCCCCGTAACCATCTTCATCATCTTGCGTGTCTGGTCGAACTGCTTGATGATCCGGTTCACCTCCTGAACATTCGTACCGGAACCCTTCGCGATGCGCTGTCTGCGACTCGTATTCAATAGCGCGGGATTACTTCTTTCGGCAGGCGTCATGCTGTTGATGATGGCTTCAATACTCTTGAAGGCATTGTCGTCGATGTCCACTTCCCGGACGGCCTTGCCTACTCCCGGAATCATGGATGCCAGATCTTTCAGGTTACCCATCTTCTTGATTTGCTGAATTTGCTTCATGAAGTCGTTAAAGTCAAACTGATTCTTCTGGATTTTCTTCTGAAGCTTCTTGGCTTCTTCCTCATCAAACTGCTCTTGGGCACGCTCCACGAGGCTGACCACATCACCCATGCCCAGGATGCGATCGGCCATACGGGAAGGATGGAACACATCGAGGGCCTCCATTTTCTCGCCTGTCCCGATAAACTTGATAGGCTTGGTAACGACCGTGCGAATGGAAAGAGCCGCTCCGCCACGGGTATCACCGTCAAGCTTAGTCAGGACAACACCGTTAAAGTCTAACCGGTCGTTGAATTCCTTGGCGGTATTCACGGCATCCTGACCCGTCATCGAGTCAACGACAAACAGCGTCTCGTCCGGATTGACATGGTTTTTAAGGCTCTCTATCTCATCCATCATCTGCTCGTCTATGGCCAGACGGCCGGCCGTGTCGACGATGATTACATCATATCCTTTTGCCCTTGCTTCCTGAATGGCGTGGTCGGCAATCTCGTTGACATTCTTGTTTTCCGGCTCTGCATATACGGAAACGCCCACTTGCTCGCCTACTACTTTCAGCTGATCGATGGCCGCGGGGCGATATACATCACATGCCACAAGCAGAGGTTTCCTGTTCTGCTTGGTCTTGAGCATGTTGGCCAGTTTGCCGGAGAAGGTGGTTTTACCAGACCCCTGAAGGCCGGACATCAGGATAATGGCAGGTCTCTGCGTGAGAGTGAGCCCCACGGCCTCGCCGCCCATGAGCTCGGCAAGCTCGTCGTGAACGATCTTCACCATCAGCTGACCGGGCTTGACGGCGGTCAGCACATTCATTCCCAAGGCTTTCTGCTTTACCGTATCGGTGAAAGACTTGGCCACCTTATAGTTCACATCGGCATCAAGCAGAGCCCTCCGAACATCTTTCAGGGTCTCTGCCACATTGATTTCGGTGATTTTTCCCTCACCTTTTAATATCTTAAAGGAACGCTCTAATCTGTCGCTTAGATTTTCAAACATTTCTTGGTACTTTTAATTCTTATTGCAAATTTAATCAATTCCAAGGGAAAGTGGTCATTTCCCCTCATGTTTTAAAGTATTTTAAAATACTGTCACATCAATTCCCCACCCTCTGTCTCGCTCCTGTCTGCATTCACATGAGACATGGTCTTTGTGGCGGATATTTCCGGATATCCGGACTAAAAGCTGTTTTCTAACGCACGAAATCGGCGAGTTCGTCAGACAAAACCGGCGAATTCGTAGGACGAAACCGGCGATTTTACTTTCCAAAAAGCCGCTGGCAAGATTCCCACCGGCCTCTAAGAGAGACTCCTCCGATGGCTTTTCGCCTTTCCTGCGGTCGCCTCCAGCACTTTAATTCTTCAAGGAATAGGTTACGGTCGTTACCACGCGCACCTTCTTGATATAAGGAGTATTGGCGTCGCGATCATCGATTGAGAACTGTCCTTGGTCTGCGCTTTCTATCTTGTTGAGCTTCGAGCGACTGTTCTTGGCGAACTGCCGGGCTGTCTTCTCCGCATTCTCAATGGCCTCCTGCATCATGCGAGGCTTCATGTTCTTGAACGATACATACTCATAGAGCGTGGGATTCTCATAGTCGCCTTCAACGATAGCGATGCCCTGCTTAAGCAATTCGCCCTGACGAGACATGATGCCGCGAATCAGCCTCACATTTCTGGAGGTAACGGTAATGATCGAAGTGATGTTATATCTATAGTCCCGCCTGTTGTCGGAATACTGGCTGGCTTCCATGTCTATCACCTTCGGCGCATTCATTACGATCTCGGTGTCCTTCACGCCATTCTTCAGAAGGAAGGACTTGATCTTTGCCTCCTTTTCGGCTATCTTACTATAAAGCTCGGGGAGGTCGTTTCCCATTTCCTTCGTAGGTATCGGCCATGTTACCTTATCCGCCTCGACCTCTCGTTCCGATAGCCCCTTGACGGTAACCTTGCGGTCTTTATTCGTAAAATCGTCGATTCCCCATTTGATGCAAACGCCCAAGACGATTACTCCGAAGGCGATGATGGCAGCTTCTATGATATGATTCTTCATAATTTCTCGTTTTTATATGTTGCAAAGATAGGTATTTATTCTGAATCAAACAATATTTATTGGCGGAATTTTGAAATTAAGGGAAGATGGTCGCTGAATCCGTTTTTCCAATGCGCGCCATAGTAGTTTCGTTTCGGGCGGATACCGCCATACTTGTCGTCTTCCTCCAACAGGAAGGGAAAGTCTCCTATCCTGCATTCCACAAAACGGTTCAGGAGGCTCTCCGAGCACAGGATATGGTCGATGGAATCCCATTCCCCCTGATACCGGTAGGTGGCCTTTGCCCCGTTCGCTCCCCTTGCCCCCTTGGAAACATCCGTCAACCGATGGGCAAGCAGCAACCGGATGGACTTATCGGAACAATTATCATTAAAATCGCCGGCTATCAGGATCTTGGCCTCGGGCGACAGCGCACGGAGGGAGTCGACGGCCTCCAAGAGCCTCCGGGCCACCTGCAGGCGATGGGGCTGTGTCGCCTTGACGCCGCCTGAGCGACTGGGAGCATGAACCACGAAAACATGCAGGGTGTCTCCCGTTATCACCTGTCCGCTCGCATACAGTATGTCGCGCGTAGGACGCATGCCTTTCAAGGGACTGACACGGATGGAATGGTGGCTGACAAGCCGGAACGACATCGGAGAATACAGCAAGGCTACATCTATCCCACGGACATCAGGGGAATTTGTCATGACATATTCATATCCCGCTTTCCGCAAGAGCGACTTCCGGGTGAGGCCGGCCATCACGCTGTCGTTCTCTACTTCGCACAAGGCAACCATGTCAGGCAGCTGCCAGTCGCCGTCCTGTTCTCCGCAGGCAATAATCTCCTGCCCGATATGATTCAGCTTCTGCCAGTAACGATAGTGGTTCCAATGCCGCCAGCTATCGGGCTGAAATTCCTGATCTTGTTTCAGGGAGTCGTGCTCGCAATCAAAGAGATTCTCACAATTAAGTTCTACGAATGTGAAAAAACTTAGCAATAAAACCGCAACTGACATGCCCTCCTCCTTCCTTATTCTTTCACATGACCACGAATCTTGCCAAGATACCGCTTCATGCCGTCGGCATCCTTCGTGTCGATTATCTCCAGCAGCTCCTTCAGTTCCGTACGAATTTGAGTTACCTGGTCATGCGTATAAGGATTGAAGAGTATCTCCTGAAGCAGATAGTCGTCCTCGCTCAGCACCCCCTTCGCTATCTTCATATGCCGTTTGAATGTGGTTCCCGGGGCATCCTGATGCTTCATCACCGCCGCAAACACAAAGGTCGATACAAAGGGAATGCTCAGCGAGTAGGCCACGGTCTTGTCATGCTCCTCAAAAGTATACTCATAGATGTTCAGTCCCAGCTTCGAATAGAGGTCCTTGAAGAAAATCCTACCCATGTAATCACCTTCCTTAATGATAATGGCATTTTCCTCGGAGAGCTGATTGAGATTGGCAAAAGTAGGGCCGAACATCGGGTGAGTGGATACATAACGATGGCCGCTATGCTCATAAAAAACCTTCAACCCCGTCTTGACCGAACTGATATCGCTGATGATACAGTCGTCTGAAATATAGGGCATAACCTCCTCGAAGGCCGGGATTGTATACTTCACGGTTACCGCATTGATAACCAACTCGGGATTAAATTCAGCTATCTCGCCTAAGGTGGTAAACCTCCGGCAGTTATAAGTGAACCTCATCCGCTTCGGATCTTTCTCGAATACGGCCATTTCATGCTCAAAACTGAGCAGGTCGAGGAAGAAACTTCCCATCTTGCCTGCCCCTAAAACCAATATTCTCATCTTACTTATTGATTATCTCCATCTGTTGGCGTACGCTCTCTTCGTGAACGCTTTCAAACACCTTGGCTATAAATTCCGCGTCCATTCCCATCAAACTGCCTTGCGCACCACGCTTTTCCAAGATCTCATTATAGCGGTTTGCCTGGAAAACTGTCATGTTATGCTCTTTCTTGTACTGGCCGATTTCACGGCAAACCCGCATTCGCTTGGCCAACAATTCCATCAAGTCGTTGTCTAATTCATCAATCTGCTTACGCAGCAGGGTGATTCCCTCGGTCGTAGAATGCTCATCCCTGACCACCAAAAGACTCAGGATATAGTCCAAAACATCCGGAGCCACCTGCTGCTTGGCATCGCTCCATGCCGCGTCCGGATTGCAATGGCTCTCGATAATCAGGCCGTCGAAGCCGAGATCCATAGCCTGCTGGCACAAGGGAGCTATCAGGTCGCGACGCCCCCCGATGTGGCTCGGATCGCAAATCAACGGCAGACCGGGAATCCTTCGGTGCAGTTCCATCGGAATCTGCCACATAGGAAGATTCCGATAAATCTTCTGGTCATAGCTCGAAAAGCCCCGATGAATGGCCGCGATACGCTTGATACCTGCCTGGTTGATACGCTCCATGGCGCCGATCCAGAGCTCCAAGTCCGGATTTACGGGATTCTTGACGAAGACCGGGATGTCTACCCCCCGCAGGGAATCTGCCAAATCCTGCATGGCAAAGGGATTTGCCGAAGTACGGGCCCCTATCCACAGAATGTCTATCCCATATTTCAGGCAGAGCTCCACATGCTCCGGCTTCGCAACCTCGGTAGTTACGCGCATGCCGGTTTCCTCCTTCACCTGTTTCATCCAGCGCAGGGCTTCCTCGCCCTTACCCTCAAACCCGCCCGGCTTCGTGCGTGGTTTCCACACCCCGGCACGAAAGTTATGGCAGCCTTTCCGGGCTAATTCGCGGGCTGTAGACATCACTTGCTCCTCCGTTTCAGCAGAACAGGGTCCCGCAATCACAAACGGGCGTTCATTATCACTCGGTAAATTTAAAGATTGAAGATCTAATTCCATATACTTATCTTTCATTTTATTCCTTATCAGGGCATTACATTTCTCCCTGCTTCTGCCACCCCAATGCCTCGATTCTGCGAAGAGCCTCCTGCATCCTCTCATTCTTGGCACAGAGCGAGAGTCGTATGTAGCGATTCCCGTTGCTCCCAAAGACAGAACCCGGAGTTATGAAAACCCGTGCCTCGTGCAACACGCGTTCCGTAAGTTCTTCTGCATTCCCGTAGCTGTCAGGTATCTTTCCCCACAAGAACATTCCCACCTGCCGGGGATCGAAACTGCATCCGAGAGTCTTCATGATGTCTTCCGCGATGCGGCGACGGTGCCTGTAAACCTCCACATTATACTCATGATGCCACTCCGGGCTGTTGGTATGATAGGCTTCTGCTGCCGCAAGCTGTATTCCCCTGAAGGTTCCGGAGTCAATATTGCTCTTAATCTTCAGGATCCAACTGATAAAGGTCGCATTCGAGGCACACAGCCCGACGCGCCAACCCGGCATATTGAAGCTCTTAGACATAGAATTGAGCTCAATGCAGCTGTCTTTTGCTCCCGGCACCTGCAGCAATGAGAGGGGGTGCTCGTTGAGAATCAAGGAATAGGGATTGTCGTTCACCACGACGATATGATGCCTTCGGGCAAACTCAACCAGCCTCTCATAGGTTTCCATACAGGCATTTCCACCCGTCGGCATATTCGGATAGTTGGTCCACATGAGCTTCACATCCGACAAATCCAGCGCTTCAAGTTCCTCGAAGTCCGGCTGCCAGCCGTTGTCCTCACGAAGGTTGTAGTTCACTATCTCCGCCCCCAGAATCTTGCTGAGCGAGGTATAGGTGGGGTATCCCGGGTTGGGAACCAGCACCTTTTCACCCGGATTCACAAAGGCAAGCGTTATATGCAGTATGCCTTCCTTGCTTCCTATCAGAGGTTGAATCTCGTTCTTCGCATCCAAGTCCACCTGATACCACTTCCTGTAAAACCCAGCCATTGCCTCGCGAAGCTCCGGCGTCCCGATTGTCGGCTGATATCCGTGCGCACCCGGGTTACGAGCTGTCTCACAAAGCTTTTCTATCGTCTGTTCTGAAGGCGGCATATCCGGACTTCCAATGGCAAGACTGACGATGTCCCGACCCTCTGCATTAAGCCGGGCAACCTCCTTCAGCTTGCGAGAAAAATAATATTCTTCGATGCACGATACACGATCGGCTGGTCTAACATTGCTCATACTCTCCGATAATTTTAAGTTCTTTGGTCAACGGGGCTATCGCATCAATGGACTGGCGGTAACGGATCAGGTCTTCAAAGGTAACATCCACATAGAACAGATACTCCCATTCGTGCCCGATAATAGGCAGAGACTGTATCTTCGTAAGGTTGATATCGTAGAAAGAAAGGATTGTCAACACCTTGGAAAGGCTGCCTTCCGAATGAGGAAGAGAGAACACCAAACTTGCTTTATTCGATCTATTCAACGGCCGGAGGAAGTCTGCCTTCCGGGGATTCGACACTACGAGGAAGCGCGTGAAATTATGCTTATTGTCCTCTATATGATCCTCCAGCACCTTCAACCCGTACATTTTGGCGGCGTCCGAATGACAGATGGCAGCCCACCCCCTACACCGATTCCTGCTGATATACTCCGCGCTCCCTGCCGTATCCTCGCTTTCCACGGCCTTCATCGCGGGATGTCCCGCCAGGAAAGAGTGGCATTGCATCAAGGCCACGGGATGAGAGTGCACTTCATTGACGGTATCCCAGTCATCATCAGGCAGGCAGCAGATGCTATGCTGTATGTGAAGCTTGTGTTCTCCGACGATGGTTGTGTCCGACGCCCGCAACAAATCATAGTTGTGCAGCAAACTTCCCGCGATGGTATTCTCTATGGCAATCAGGCCTATCACCGTGGGATCGCGCTTGATATTCTCGAAAACCTGCTCGAAAGCAACGCAACAAATCAGCTGGATTTGTTCTTCCGGGAAGTACTGATGGGCCGCTATATCATGAAAAGAGCCCCTGAATCCTTGGATGGCAATTCGCTTCATTTCATCTTCAGTATGAAAAATCCCGCTCCAAATTACATGAAGCGGGACCTTTTTTGTTTCTTTATCTTATCATAAGTTGAAATCTACACGCAACTTCCCGCTTCACAATTACTTGCAAAGTAAAAATAAAAGCAGTAAAAAGATGCATACGATCTCGTCATGATTTCTTGCTTTGTCAGTTTGTTGTTGCAAAAATAATATTTTTATTTTATTTCTACAAACATTTTAAAAGATTT
>CAUULA010000049.1:0-20128 GCA_963545855.1 uncultured Prevotella sp. | reverse complement strand
TACACTCGACTAGTCGTCGGCAGCGTCAGATGTGTATAAGAGACAGATACTAATCTTACAATGTAATTATTTTATGGAAAAGACAAAAACAGAACTCAAGCCTAAGATGCTGAGGGGGAAACTTCTTTTGACAGCTCTATGCGCAGTCTCATGGTGCATGTTTCCGATGTCGGGCCTGGCGGCTCCGTCGGGCAATGCCATCATGATTTCACAGCAGAAAGGCAGTGTGATTCACGGCACGGTGACGGACGCTAACGGCGAGACGGTCATCGGGGCCTATGTGGTGAAGAAGGGCCAGCGCACCGGTGCGATTACCGATGTGCAGGGCAACTTCTCGATAGAGGCCGCAGAGGGCACGGAACTCGTGGTGAGCTGCGTGGGATTCCAGTCTACCTCGTTCGTGGTAAAGGCCGGCAAGACCAGCTATTCCATCACGCTGAAGGAAGACAACAAGACGCTTGAAGATGTAGTGGTGGTGGGTTACGGCACCCAGAAGAAGGTGAACCTGACCGGCTCCATCGCAACGGTTACGGCCGACAAGCTGGTGAACCGTACGGGAAGTGATGTTACGAGCATGCTGACAGGACTGATGCCCGGCGTAACGATCATACAAAACTCCAGCCTCCCCGGTGCCGATCAGGGCATCCTGAGGGTGCGCGGGCTGGGAACGATGGGCAATGCCAGTGCCATGGTGATCATAGACGGGGTGGAGTCGAGCATGAGCGAGGTGAATCCTAACGATATCGACAACATCTCGGTGCTGAAGGATGCCGCGGCCTCGGCCATCTACGGCGTGCGTGCTGCCAACGGCGTGATCCTCATCACCACCAAGCACGGGCAGAAAGGGCGCACGACGGTGTCCTACGACGGCTATGCCGGATGGCAGGAGGCTACGCGCATGCCTAAGTATGTGGGGTCCTACGACTATGCCAGGCTGATGAACAGGGCCTATGTCAACGACGGGCAGAACGCCCCCTATTCGGAGGCCGACCTCCAGAAGTTCAGGGACGGGAGCGATCCCGACCGCTACCCAGACTCCGACTGGCTCAATGCCTTGCTCAGCGAGAACGGCTTCTTCCACAATCATCATATCGGCATAAAGGGCGGAGGCGACCGCGTGGTCTATTCGCTCGCCCTCAACTTCTATGACAAGGACGGACTGATTTATAACACGAACTTCAAGAAATTCAATGTGCGCACCAATCTCGACGCGCAGGTAAACAAGCATGTCAAGCTCTCCACGAACATCTCCTTCTACAGAAGCAAGCAGCTCACTCCGGCCGACGGCGTGAACAACCTGATGCACTATGCTTTCAGGGAGACTCCCGTAACGCCCATACAGTTCTCAGACGGGCGCTATCCACTTTTCAAGAACGAGCATAACTCCGTGGCCTATTCCCGTATCGGCGGGACGAGCAAGGACATTACGACAAGCTTCCAGGGAAGCCTGGGCCTGACCGTGGACATCCTTGACGGACTGAAACTCCGCGGAATCGCCGCCGGAGCCTTCAACTTCAATGACAACCCGGTCCACACGATGTCCATGTCTTTCTATGGAATGGGCGCTAAGGAAACGGAGCTGCTGAAGACCACGCAGAGCTCTATCTCCGAGTATGACACCAAGCATTTTGAAACCAATCTGCAGGCTTATCTGGATTACGACAAGACTTTCGGCAAGCACGCCATCAGCGGACTGCTGGGCTTCTCTCAGATTTACCAGCAGACGCGCTATCTGAACGCAAAGCGCAAGAACATTCCTAACTCACTCAGCCAGCTGAACGCAGGCGAGGTTACCGGCCAGAGTACCGGTGGAACGGAGGTGGAATACGCGCTCCGCTCCGCGTTCGGACGCCTGAACTATGTCTATGCCGACAAGTATCTCTTTGAGGCAAACCTGCGCTATGACGGCACTTCGCGCTTCCCGAAGAACAAGCGTTTCGGAGCGTTCCCCTCTTTCTCCATGGGCTGGAGAATCTCGGAGGAAAGCTTCATGCAGTCGGCACGGTCATGGCTCAGCAACCTGAAGCTGCGTCTCTCATGGGGTCTCCTGGGCAATCAGGAAACCGTAAACGCTGACGGAACCGTCAACTATTATCCTTATCAGACCACATACGGCTATGGATATGACTATAGCTTCAACAACAAGCTGCAGACCGGCATCTCCATTTCGAAGCGTATGGCCAACTCGGAGATTACCTGGGAGAAGACGGCGCAGTGGAACCTCGGTATTGATGCCGCTTTCTTCGGAAACAAGCTGAACTTTACCCTCGACATCTTCCGCAAGGATACCCGCGATATCCTGCTGCAGCTCCCCATCCTCGGCATGATCGGCGTGGAGCCTCCTATGCAGAATGCGGGAAAGGTGCGCAATACGGGATTTGAGCTTCAGGCGGGCTACAACAGTCGCGTCGGCGACCTGGCCTACTCCGTAACGGGAAACTTCAGCTATGTGCGCAACAAGATTGTAGACCTTAGCGGCGGCGACACGCCGGGACAGTCGGTAGGTGACCCGTTATGGGCATACTATGGCTATGTGTGCGACGGCATCTTCCGCTCGGAGCAGGAAATCAAGGAGCATCCGTCGCAGGCAATGGGAGACCCCGTTCCCGGCGACCTGAAGTATCGCAACCTGAATGGCGACAAGACGGTGGACAGCAACGACCGCAAGGTGCTGGGCTCTTACTTCCCGAAAATCAACTACGGACTTAACTTCAATGTGCAGTATAAGGGTTTCGACATGAGTGGCGTGCTGCAGGGAGCGGCCGCCGTGAAGGGACTGCCCGTGGAGGAAATCAGATACGCCTTCTACAATGGCGGTAAGCTGACCGACAAGTATCTTGACAGCTGGACGCCGGAGAATCCGAACGCCTCCATGCCCCGCCTCTCGATGAAGGATGACAAGAACCGGATCATCTCGAGTTTCTGGGTGCAGGATGCGTCCTATCTCAAGATGCGTAACATCCAGCTGGGATATACCCTGCCGGCCAAGCTCATCGGCAAGTATGGCATCAGCCGACTGAGAATCTATGGCAGCATCGACAATCTTTTCACCATCTCAAGCTTCGACAGCGTAGATCCTGAGCTGGTAACCGGCACTTACTACCCGTTGACGCGTAATTATACCTTCGGTCTAAACATTACATTCTAAAAGCATTACAATCATGAAGACAAAATACAGTATCATGGCTTGCCTGTTGGCCATTGCGCTTTTCACCTCGTGCAACGACAGTTTCCTGCAGCGTAATCCCGGCGACCAACTCTCCGACGGCTCTTTCTGGAGAACGCCTGCTGAGGCAGAGAGCTATGTAAACGGCATCTATCTATTCCTGGTGGAGCCGGAAAACCACACGATCATGACCGACTGCTACACGGACAACGCCGTTCCCGTGCATGTGGGAGCGGAGCAGGGGTCTCTCTCTGCCGGTACGGCCGTGTCGAGCAATCCTCATTTCAAGCAGCTTTGGGATGCGGCCTATGCCGGCATACGCCGCTGCCTGGTGTTCTACCAGCATATAGGCGAGGTGCCGATGAGCGATGCCGCCAAGGCCGAGATTACGGGCGAGGTGCAGTTCTTGGAGGCTTTCTTCTATTCCACCCTGTTGAAGTATATGGGCGGCATACCCCTCGTCGACCATCCCTTGACATTGGGCGAGCCCAAGCCGGCGCGCTCCACGGAGGAGGAAACCTATAATCACATTGTCGGACTGCTCGACAAGGCTGCTCCCGTGCTGCCTGACATCCGTGAGGAAGACGATCACGGCAAGCCCAGCGCGGGAGCCTGCTATGCCCTCAAGGCTCGTCTGGCTTTCTATGCCCACAAGTATGACGAGGCTGAGAAGGCGGCCAAGAAAGTGATGGATATGGGCAAGTATGGCCTCTATGAAGATTATGCGGATCTGTTCCAGCCCGTTGCTGAGACCTGCAACGAGATTATCTTCGACCGTGAATATGTAACCAACCCCAAGAATGACGATGAGGGAAGCAAGATCGGCCTGTTCTTCGCCCCCATCGTCATGGGCGGCTGGGAGGCTTTGTCGCCGACGCAGGACATGGTGGATGCCTATCCCTGCACCGACGGAAAGTCTATCAAGGACTCGCCGCTCTATGATCCCGCTCACCCCTTCGTGAACAGAGACCCCCGCCTGGCAGCCTCTATTCTCTGGAACGGCTCCTTCATTGCCGGACATGAGTATACCACCGAAAGCATCGGCGACGGCAACCATACCCGTACAGGCTACTCCATGCGGAAGTATATGAACCCCGAGAATGACGGAATCGATAATTACGACTGGACCAATTTCATCTTCATCCGCTATGCGGAGGTGCTGCTCACCTATGCGGAAGCCCGCAACGAGCAGCTCAGCGCACCAGACCAAGCTGTATATGATGCCGTCAATGCCATCCGTCAGCGCAAGAGTGTCAACCTGCCTAAGCTTGCCTCCGGCCTGTCGAAGGACGAGATGCGTACCGCCATCAGGCTGGAGCGCCGTCTGGAACTGGCCTTCGAAGGCATCCATCTGTTCGACACCCGAAGCTATAAGACCACGGAGGCTGCCGTAATGAAGCCTGTCTACGGCATGCGCCCCAACGGCGAGAAGTTCCTTGTGGAGCAGCGCAAGTTTAATCCGGCCCGCGACTATCTGTGGGCGATTCCACTCGAGGAGATCGACTTGTCAAAGGGTGTGTTGAAACAGAATCCTAACTGGGATTGACGCTTCTTTGGCCAATGGAGAACAGCCGTGCCACGGGTAATCCCCGGCACGGCTGTCTTTTCGCGGATGCGGGAAACCGGGTCGGCAGCCTTGGCACGGCAGGATGCCTTGGAGACCAAGTTGAAAATCACTATTTTTAAGTATTGCGAACCCGATCAATGATTTGTATTTTTGTGTCAGAGTAATATTGCTCCGACCTAAATCAGTTTCGTTATGACAAAGCAGACGGAAATTATCTTGCTCTGGACGCTCATCGTCCTGGGCTTCCTTGCCCATTCACAAATCGATATGCTGCCCGCATTCTGGGGGCAGAGCATTGTTGCCATGCCTGCCGACTCGGCTCCCGCAGGCATGATAGCGTTCATGGCGGCGCTTTCCTATACGCTGCCGGTGGCCTCCGTTCTTCTCCTTGTCTACGGCAAGGGCAGGGGCGTGCGTGTGGCCAATGCCGTGCTCGCCTGCCTCTACGGCGTGTTCTGCATCCTCCACATGGGGGAGTGGATAGGGGACTTCAATCCCGTACAGCTCACGGTGATGCCCCTGATGGCCGTCATAGGCGTCATTCTCGCCGTGCAGTCCGTGAGATACGCTAAGTCGGCTGCCGCATGACGCGGTTTGATAATGCCGTGGTGGAGACCACGCTCATACCCCTCTATATGAGGGCCAAGGAGAGCCGTCGCGAGGATGCCATCCTGAAAGACCCGCTGGCAGAGCGCATCATTGCGGGGATAGACTATGATTTCGACAGCCTCGATGATGCCCCGATGAGCTATGTGGGCTGTGTGGTGCGCGGACGCTATTATGACGAGCGGACCCAGAAATTCATTCACGAGCATGCGCGGCCCGTGGTGGTCAGCATCGGATGCGGCCTCGACACGCGCTATCAGCGCATGGGCGACAGGCGGAACGCTGTCTTCTACGAGCTGGACCTGCCTGAGCTGATGTCCTTGCGTCGCAGGCTGATTTCCGAGGAGGGTGAAGACCACTATATCGAGGGCTCGCTCTTGGAGACCGACTGGCTCGACATGCTCAGGGAGCGCTATCCTGACGCACAGTTTCTCTTTATCGCCGAGGGCGTGCTGATGTATTTCACCGAAGAGCAGGTGAAGGGATTGCTGACGGCCATCACCGACCGATTCACGGAGGGCGAGCTGAGTTTCGATGTCTGCGGGCCGATGATGGCCCGGCGCGGCATGCGTCCCGACTCTATGAAAGACTTTCAGGCGCAGATACGCAGCGGCGTGGAGAGCGGTCGGGAGGTGGAGGAATGGAATCCGCGCCTGCACTTGATAGAGCAGCGGTCGTACATGGAGTTCTTCCGCAATCGCTGGGGTCTCATGGGGCAGACCTTAGGGCGTTTCCCGCGGCTGTGCCGCAAGTTCAGCTCTCTGCTGTGTTTTCAGATCGCGTGAGATAAACCTTCCATGAATCTGTAGGGCATGACCGGACGGGGCCGATCTCTCCGGTCGTCTGTTGTGCCTGTCCCTTTGTCCCTGAAGGACTGGGGCGGCGATGTCATTCCACGATGAGCACGGTAACGCCGCGGGCCGCCTGGGCACCCATCACCAGCGACTGCTCGATGTCGGCCGTCTTGCTCGGGCCGCTGATGAAGGTGCCGAAGTTGTAGCGCGGGTCCATCTGGATGCGCCTGTAGGCCTCGTGCATGTTGCTGACGATGTTCTGCTTGTCGAGAATGACGACCAGGTATTCCGAGATGAAGCACACAGCTTTCTCTTTCATGGTCTGTGGAATCCAGACGCAGGCGTTCTCCGCCACGCCGATTTCTCCTTGCAGGATGCCCACATCGGTGCCGTTGAGGTCGGCGGCGTCGGCCACGGTGTCGGGGTTGCGTTGCGCCATGGTGATGAAGGGCAGGTTGCTGGCATATACCTTGGCATCGGGATAGATGCCCCGGATGATGGCGTTCAGGTCGTCGGTCTTGCGGGCTTCCATCACCTGGCCGCCCACGGCCCGGGTCATCTCCGTGAACTGCCTGCAGGGATCAGGATAGCGGATGCCCCGGATGTTCATGTCGGGCATCTCGAAAGTCTCTTGCGTGTTGGCCCGCAACTTGGATAGTAAGTCTTCCTTTTTCATTTCCTGTCGATGTCTTTTTTCCAGATTTTGTGAAAGCTCTTCCTGGCGAATTCCGGCTTGGCATGCCCGATGCCCCATGGGTTGAGGCTGTCTATGCGGGTCAGGTTCTCTGGTATGAGGTTGGCCAGTGGTGCCAGTCGCAGTGCCGAGGTGTAGAGGCAGGGATGGCTGTAGAGCAGGCTCATGCCCTCGGACATCGCCTTCTTCATCTTGTCGGCCTTTCCGAGCCGGTCGAGGGCTTGGCGCCAGTAGTAGATTTGCGAGCCCGGCTTCACCTTGGCGGGGCACACATTGTCGCAGCTTAGGCAGAGTGAGCATGCCGAGAGATTGTCGGAATACTTCTGCGAATCGTGCAGCATGCCGAGGTTTACGCCGATGGGGCCTGGGATGAAGTAGGTATAGCTGTGTCCGCCGCTGCGCCGATAGACCGGGCAGGTGTTCATGCACGCGCCGCAGCGTATGCACTTCAGCGTCTCCCAGTGCTCGGGGCTGGCGAGGATGTCGCTGCGCCCGTTGTCCACCAGCACCACATGCATCTCCGCTCCCGGCCGTGCCTGCCGGAAGTGGGAGGTATAGGTGGTGGTGGGCTGCCCCGTCCCGCTGCGGCAGAGCAGTCGCTGGAATACGGCCACGCTGTCGTAGTCGGGCACCACTTTCTCGATGCCCATGGCCACGATGTGCAGCCTGGGCATTGAGGTGCTCATGTCGGCGTTGCCCTCGTTGGTACATACCACGATGTCGCCTGTCTCTGCGACGCCGAAGTTGCAGCCCGTCATGCCGGCCTGTGCCTCCATGAACTCGTTGCGCAGATGCCGGCGGGCGCAGCGGGTGAGGTAAGTGGGATCGTAGTTTCCCTTTTCGTTTGAGATGCCTTTCTGCTCAAACATCTCTCCGACTTCCTGCCGGGTGAGGTGGATGGCGGGCATCACGATGTGGCTGGGCTTCTGTCCGAGCAGCTGGAGGATGCGTTCGCCGAGGTCGGTCTCCACCACATCGATGCCCCGTGCCTCAAGATAGGCGTTCATCCCGCATTCCTCGGTGAGCATCGATTTCGACTTCACCATCTTCTCTGCCTTATGGCTCTCGAGGATGCCGTAGACCATTTCATTGAACTCCCGGGCGTTCTTGGCCCAGTGGACGATGACCCCGCGGCTCTCGAGCCGGGTGGAGAACTCCTCTAAATAGTCGGCCAGATGGGTGGCGGTGTGTCTCTTGATGGCGCTGGCGTGCTCGCGCAGCTCCTCCCATTCGGGCAGTTCCGCGGCCATCTGGTCTCTCTTGGCGCGTAGCGACCAGAAGGTGTCGTCGTGCCATGCGGTCTTCTCACGGTTCTTGGTGAACTCGTCGGCCGCCTTGGAATGTAATGTGCTCATAGGCCTGCTGCTAAAATTTGTGCTACATGGATAAACTTTACGGATGTTTTCTCACGCCGGGCGATGCCCTGCATGTGCATCAGGCAGCTGCTGTCGGGGCCGGTGATGTATTCGGCGCCCGTCGCCATGTGGCGTGCTATCTTGTCCTCGCCCATGCGGACGGACACGCCCGGCTCCTCCACGGAGAACATTCCGCCGAAGCCGCAGCACTCGTCCCTGCGCTCGGGCTCCCTCACCGTGATGCCCTCGACGAGGCTGAGCAGGTCGACGATCTTGTTGAACTGCGGTATCTGGAGCTCCGACGGCGACGAGAGGCCGAGCTCGCGCACGCCGTGGCAGGAGTTATGCACGCTCACCACATGCGGGAACTTGCCGGGCACATGGTCCACCCGCAGCACATCGTGGAGGAATTCCACGAGGTCGGTGATCTTCTTCGAGCTTACGCACTCGTGGTGCATCAGGCGGGGATAGTAGGCCTTCACATAGGAGGCGCATGAGGCCGAGGGAGCCACGATGTAGTCGTAGTCCTTGAACAGGGTCTCGAATTTCTCGGCCAGCGGCAGCGTCATCTCCTCGAAACCCGCGTTGGCCATGGGCTGGCCGCAGCAGGTCTGCTTCTCCGGATACTCCACTTCGAGGCCGTAATGCTTGAGTAGCTTGTAGGTGGCGACGCCCACCTCGGGGTAGAGCGCGTCGACATAGCAAGGTACGAACAGACCGATTTTCATATTCTTCGCTAAATATTTAAGTTTCCGTATCAGGTCGTGGTCGTGGAGACAGGCTCCACTTCTCGCAAAGATAGTCGTTTTTCTCGAAAACGGGGGCCTGTTTCTTGTTTTTCTTTGATTTTTTTTCAGGGGTTCCGGAAATCCGGCTTCCCTCTGCGGTTGTCCTCTTCCCATTTCGGGGAAGCGACAGCTTGTCTGACGAAATCGCCGATTTCGTCATCCTCCCTGCCGTCCTCCCTGCCGTCCCAGAAGGTGAGGCATCCCTTGCCGGCGGGATTCGTCGCGTCGTCGTCTATCTTGACGGGCTGGCTCTGGTTGCAGGTATGGCTCTGGTTGGCAATCTCATCATGTGTGTTTTGTCATTTGGAGCCGTTATTATAAAAAAAGGTTAAAAGGCGCAATTCCTCAAAGAAAACGCTTGCTGTCTCACGGGAATAACCTATCTTTGTGAACATAGAACTCATAAAACCGTACTGAGATGAAAGCTTCTGTCTTGTTTGTCGCTGGCCTTCTTTGCCTGATGGGCGCCAATGCCCAAGAAAAGAAGAAAGCGAAAGTGAATAAGCGAGTGCCTATTGCCACCGTCTACCTGCACAACGACTCCATCGCAGAGGGCTATCTGATGAACCCTACCATGCATGCCCGCCTCTATGTGTCGCCCCTGTTCAGTACTACTGACGACTTCGTGAAGATCAGCGTGATAGGCTCCAGGCTCTTGGCCAGGCAGCCGAAATATGATGTCGGCGAGGTAGACAGTGTCGTTACCTATTACGCTGCTGATCCGGAAGCCAGTCGCATGACCTGGATTCCCATTGTGGCCAATATCGCCTACAAGACCTCCATGCCATCCGTGTGCAGCCACAAGGTATTCGCCGCATGCATCTATCGGGGCAGGCACATCACGGCCTATGCCGTTTCGGACGCCGTCCTTGGAGACCGCGTGCTCTACAAGAGCAATAGCATGGCAATGGCCCAGGCAATATTCAATCTGCGGAAAAGCCTGAGCGACAAACAGCGCAAGACCCTCAAGGCAGAGTTTGCCGACTATCCCGGCCTGGTGTCGTTTGTCGACACGATGGACAAGAATCTCGTGCGGACCAATCCAAAGGCACTCTTCGACAAAATGGACGAGGTTATCAGATAGGGCGGCTGCATGGGGGCACCTCCTGTCCCTTCAGCTTCCGCCCGCCATCTATCTCGTCAGCATAGCCCCTCGCTTCCGGTCCTGCCGGTTCACTCCTCGCTATTCATGGAGTGCTGAAGATGTACGCAAGATATGAAACTTCTCGTGAAAAACAAATAGATTTACGGTTTTTATGTATCTCCCCTCATCTGGAAAGTGAGTTGAGGGAAAGTATGAGAAATCCTTATAAATAGGTATTGCCGGTTTCCGAGAAAAGTCGTACCTTTGCACTCTGTAAGAGAAGACAGGGCCTCCGTGGCTTTTCCGAGACCCATGAAGGACTGAGGACAGACCAAAACGATTAAGATATGACAAGAAAGAACGACTGGGGCAGGAGATGCCTGCTCGCTTTCCTGACGCTGGCAGTGACGCTGGCCCACGCCTTTGCGGCCGGGGCTCAGCAGAAGTATAGTGTGTCGGGAACGGTTTACGAGGTCTTCGAGGGGAAGCAGCGCCCTCTGGACTTCGCCGCGATTTCGCTCCCCGACTATGGGTTGATGGCGACGACGGCCGGCGGAGGCCGCTACACCCTCGGCAATGTGCCCGCAGGCAAGGTGAAGGTGCGCGTCTCGTTTCTGGGCAAGGCGCAGATAGAGCGGGAGCTGAACATCAGCGGAAGCATAGGGAATCTGGACTTCGTGATGCAGGACGAGGACTTCCGCCTGAAGGAGGTGGTGGTTACGGCGCGGCAGAACGCTGCCGGCAGGGCCACCTCGAGCCGCATCTCGCGCCAGGCCATGGACCACATGCAGGCCACGAGCCTTGCCGACCTGATGTCGCTGGTGCCCGGAGGCATCAGCCAGAACCAGGAGCTGAACAACGCCAAGACACTTAGCATCCGCCAGATAGACGACAAGGGCAGGGGCACGAACATGGAGCTCAACTCCCTGGGCACGGCCATCATCCAGGACGGAGCCCCCATCTCCAACAACGCCAACCTGAGTGCGTTGAGCCCCACGGTGGGTGGGGCGGCCGTGTCGTTGGCCGGCGGCAGCTCGCCGAACTCGGGATTTGACGTGCGCTCCATTTCCACGGAAAACATCGAGAATGTGGAGGTGGTGCGCGGAATCCCCTCGGTGGAGTACGGCGACCTGACCTCCGGTGCGGTGATTATCCACACCAAGGCCGGCCGCGAGCCCCTGCGCATCCGCGCCAAGGCCAACCCGCATGTCTATCAGGGCAGCGTCGGCGGCGGCTTCGGCTTCGGGCAGAAGGGCGGGGCACTCAACCTGAGCGCCGACTATGCCTACAACATCAAGGACCCCACCGAGAGCTACGACCATTACCAGCGGCTCACGGCCAAGGCGGTCTACTCGAACACCTTCTTCGCCAACAGGCTGCGCAGCAACACTTCGCTCGACTTCTTCTACGGGAAGGACGCGCGCGACCGTAACCCCGACGACGAAATCAACCTCGCCAGCCACCGGGGAGAGGACATGGGATTCCGCTTTAACACCAACGGCCTCTGGAATATCAACAAGGGCTGGCTGGAGAACATCCGCTATGTGCTCTCGGGCAGCTATACCTCCAAGGACAGCTACACCCAGACGGCCTATTCCTCGGCCAGCGCGCCGTATTCCATGACCATGACCGACGGCGCCGTGCTCTCCAATGTGGCAGGGCTGCACCTCTTCACGGCAGACAACACCGAGATAACCCATTTCGGCGAGGCCGATGCCGGAAACTATGCCGTATACCTGCCCTCGTCGTATCTGGGACGATATGACATCGACAGCAAGGAGCTGAACTTCTATGCCAAGCTCACGGCCAACTTCTTCAAACGCTTCGGGAGGGTGAACAACCGCATCCTGCTGGGCGTGGACTTCAAGACCGACGGCAATGAGGGCGAGGGCAAGACCTATAACCCAGCCCGGCCGCCTTGGCGCAACCTGCAGCAGCCGAATGCGTCCTTCAGGCCCCGGGCCTATAAGGACATTCCGTATATCAATCAGCTGGGAGCCTTCGTGGAAGACAACTTCAACTGGATGATCGGCGGCACCCATACGCTGAACCTGCAAGCCGGACTGCGCTTCGACAAGGTTTCGGTGGCCGGCAGCGTACTCTCGCCCCGCCTCAACGCGTCGATGGAGATCATCCCCGAGGTGCTCACCCTGCGCGGGGGCTTCGGCATTGCGGCCAAGATGCCCACCTTATTATATTTATATCCGGAGAACGCCTACTTCGAATACATCAACCTCAACGAGCTCGCCAATGAGAACATTCCCGAGGCCGAACGCAAGTTTGTCACCACCACACGGGTCTTCAACTCGCAGAACAGAGACTTGAAGATTGCCAGGAACTACAAGTCGGAGGTCGGACTGGACTTCCGTCTGGGCAAGGTGAGGCTCGGAATCACGGGCTTCATAGAGAGCATGAAGGACGGCTATGCGCTGAACAAGACGCTCGACACCTTCGTGCCGGTGGACTATAAGGTCTACGGGCGCAACGCCGGAGGAGCCCTTGAGCTTTCTGGAAGCTACCCCGTGCTGTCCAGCTATTATACGCCGACGAACAGCAACTTCTCTATCAACAAGGGCGTGGAGTTTGAACTCGACATTGCCCGCATCGAATCCATACGCACATCGTTCCAGCTGAGTGGCAGCTGGATGAGGAGCAGCTACTACTCGGATGCCTACAACTTCTACGACAACAGTTCGGAAGCACCCGCCATGCGCAAGAATATCGCCATCTACGACAAGCGCAAGGTGGACTATCACGACCAGCAGTTCGTTACCACCCTGCGTGCCACCCACAACATTCCTCGCATAGGATTCGTGGTAACCTTGTCGGCGCAGGCCGTCTGGCAGCAGTCTAACTGGGGCACCTATCACAACGACTCCATCCCCGTGGGCTATATCTCGCTCGAGACGGGGAAGGCCAATTGGTTTGCCCCGGGCCTCTACACCACGACCGAGCAGCTGAAGGCGGCCGGATACGACTATCTCCTGAACAGGAACAACAGCCAGACCTACTCGATCAAGGAGTCGTACAGCCCCTATTTCAACTTCAACATCAATGTTACGAAGGAAATCGGAGAGATGCTGCGCGTGTCGTTCTTTGCCCACAACATGTTCCGCAGCCATCCCCGCTATGAGAGCAAGCGATCGCCGGGCACCTTCCTGAAGTTGAACAACCGCTTCTATTTCGGCATGGAACTGGCTTTGAAGATATAAAAAAGAAAGATCATGAAAAGAAAAAAATCTTATATACTGGCCACTCTGGCAATGTGCCTGACACTCTTCGCCGGCTGCGATGAGTGGAGAAGCGTGAGCGACTCCGAAAAAGTGGCACCCCTGAATGTGAAGGTGAGCCTTGACATTCAGGTGGAGAACATGGCATCGGCCTCCGGGCTGAAGCTGAGACTCGACGACTATGAGGACGGATACCATTATGAGCAGGAGTTCGACGGAAGCTCGGTGAGCGTCTCCGGCATCATTCCCGGCATCTACACCGTGTCCGTGGCGGGCTCTGCCCTTGACAACGAGGGCGCTGAATACTATGTGGCGGGCAACCAGGTGAACATCGCCCTGATAAGCGGAAAGACCGACATCACGATTACCGTGCAGGGGCTGAAGGTGAGTCCGCTGGTCTTCAAGGAACTCTATTTCGCGGGTTCCAAGCCTCCCGTGGGCCTTTCTTATTTCCGCGATCAGTTCTTCGAGGTCTATAACAACTCCTCCAAGGTGCAGTATCTGGACGGCATCTATTTCGGCAATCTCTATCCGGGCACGGCAACGAAGACCCTGCCCGTATGGCCCGATGCCGACGGCATCGACTATGTGTATGCCGAGCGCGTGTGGAAGTTTCCCGGAAACGGCACCGACTATCCTCTGCGGCCGGGCGAGTCGGCCGTGGTGGCGCAGTTTGCCGTCAACCACAAGGCCGACAATTATAACCCCAACTCACCGGTAGACTGCTCGCATGCGGAGTTTGAGTTCAACATGGACAATACCCAGTTTCCCGACCAGAAGGCCACAGACATGCTGCATGTGTTCTACAACGGCTCGGCCGCCAAGGGCACCCTGAAACAATACCTGATGTCGGTCTTCGGCCCGGCCTACTGCCTCTTTCAGGTGCCGAAGGGAGAAACCTACGATCCCGTGAACGATGCCAACATGCATACTACCGACCTGAGCAAGCCTAAGAGCAAGACGCTCTATGCGAAGATTCCCATCAGATATGTGCTGGATGCCGTGGAATGCGTGCACAACGAGGGAATGGCGTCGGCCAAGCGTGTGCGTGCGGTGCTCGATGCCGGCATGACTTGGGTGGGCGCCAGCTATTGCGGACAAGGCGTGGCGCGCAAGGTGAGCCTCAACGAGAACGGCGACACCCTGCGGCGCGACAACGGGGCCTTGATATTCCGGGATACCAACAACTCTATCGACGATTTCGAGCGGAATGTAACCCCGGTGCTGCATCGATATAATACCGGAGTCCCCTCATGGAACGAGACTTACTAACAAGGAGGAAACGAAAGATGAAAAGCAGAAAGATATACAAGGCTTTGGCCGTAGGCACGCTGTCCTTGGGCAGTCTCGCCGCAGCGGCACAGGGATTTTCGCCAGCCGCCCTCGAGTGGCAGAAGGAGCAGCGCGTGTGGCTGCAGTCGGCCAATGCCGCCGGCATGGCTTTTGACGATACCCGCAACTATTCGGATGTGAGGATAGGCTATGATGCCGTCAGCGGCAACTACAAACGCCCGCAGCAGGGCGAGAAGGACAGGACGCTCAGCGTCGGCAGCGAGGGTTTCATCAACCTGCAGAGCGTATATGTGTGGGGAGAGTTCTCTTTCCGGCACGAGAACCTTGACGACGCGCAGTACAACGCCTCCATCACCGATCCGTTCCGGGGAATGCCCTTCTATGTAGCGGACAACCATCAGAGCAAGTGGCGCAACCAGTTCTACGATCTGGCATTCCGTGTGGCCACGCCGCTCTACTGGGATCGCCTGACCTTCGGTCTGACGGGCAGCTACAAGGCTTCGCTGGCCGCCAAGCAGCGTGATCCCCGTGTGGACAGCCGCTTCTATAACCTGCGGCTGAGCCCGGGTGTTACCTATTCCTTCTGTCCTGCCAGCCGTGTGGGGTTGAACATCTATTATTCCTCCCTGAAAGAGGACGCGGAGATGAGTAGCGAGAACGACTATGTCCCCCAAGACTACTATATTCTCTACGGACTGGGAGCTGCTTCCCACGGCTTGGGATCGGGCGTTACGCTGAATTATTTCGGCAATCTCTGGGGGCTGGGCTTGCAGTATCACTACGGACAGGGCCCGTGGAATGTGCTCTTCGAGGCTGCCTACGACAAGAAAATAGAGAATGTGGAGCAGAGCTTCACATCGCCCAAGAAGCTGGGAGCCGTGAACGACAAGCACCTCTCCCTCAAGGCCACAGTCTTCTACAAGGGCGGAGCCCTCACTCATGAGCTGAAGGCCGCCTGGGACTATCGCCACATCGACGGCACGCAGTATCTGATGAAGCGCGACAATACGGAGACCCATTCCGGCTGGATAGAGCTTTCCCACCTCGTGCGGTCGCTCTACCAGACCCGGCAGGCATTCCTGGAATACGGCATTGTCAAGCCTTCGGGCGACGAATACGACTGGCGCGCCGACGCCAGGGTAGGCTACCTGAACTACGACGACCGGTATATCCTTCCCGAATCGAAGAAAGACTCCCGGATTCTTACCGTTCAGGCCGGCGTGAAGAAAAACTTCAAGATCGGCCGCGACATGCACCGCAGGCTGCTGGCGGCCGTGAGCGGCGGATTCCGCAACGGCATGAGCGGCAGCTACAAGTATGGCGGCAGCAATGCCGACTATCCCACGGTTACCGGCATGGAGCCGCAGGACGAGGCTTTCCTCGTGAGCGACAGCTGGAATGCGGGCGCCTCGCTCACTTACTCGCAGCTCGTGAAGCCCGACGCAAAGATGAACATCTATGCGAGGATGGGCCTGAACTATGTGAAGCCGAGCCACGACCCGTTTGACAAAAGGCAGGATCTGTCGTTCACGGTAGGGTGCAACTTCTGAGGTCTTGGCATCTTGCCTTGCGACGGCTTAATATTTCAAGAACATGATGAATAGAAAGAACAGAATCCTCTCCGTCGTGCTGACGCTCCTCGTGGGTCTCGGCATGGCGGCACAGACCATCACGAAGCCCTCGGCGAAGACACCGACCAGCTTCGCCATCTTCGTCGACCAGGCGAGCTATGACCATGCGAAGGCCGCCGTAGATGCCTATCGCGCGAGCGTGGAGGCCGATGGCCTGGGCACTTATCTGGTGGTAGGAGACTTCCGGGAGCCCGAGTCCATCCGTGAGTTGCTCGTGAAATATCACGCCGACAAGAAGCAACCCCTGGAGGGATGCGTCTTCGTGGGCGACATCCCGATTCCCATGATCCGCGACGCACAGTACCTCACCTCGGCCTTCAAGATGAACCAGAAGGCCGACTGGAAGGAGTCGAGCGTGGCCAGCGACCGCTTCTACGACGACTTCTCGCTGCGTTTCGACTTCATCAGGCAGGATGCCGACCGACCGCTCTACTACTATTATTCGCTCCGTTCAGACTCCAAGACACGCCTTGCGCCCGACATCTACTCCGGCCGCATCAAGCCCGTTGAAATCGAGGGAGTGGACAAATACCGCCTCCTGGGCGACTTCCTGATGAAGGTGGTGCGCGAGAAGCAGGCCACGGGCAATGTGCTCGACCGCCTTTCCATGGCTCGCGGCCATGGCTATAACTCGCAGGACAAGCTGGCATGGGCGGGCGAACAGCTGGCTCTGCGTGAGCAGATGCCACGCCTCTTCAGGCCGGGAGGCACGGTGAAGTTCTTCGACTACGACGACCTCTACCCCATGAAGAACATCCTGCTCAATGAAGTGCAGGATCCTGCGCTCGATGTCATGCTCTTCCATCACCACGGAGCCCCCCGGACGGAGTATATCAACGGTCTGCCCGAGGGCTCCTCGCTGAGCGCAAGCATCGAGAATATCAAGTTCTATCTGCGCGGCAAGCTGCCGTCGAGAGCCGCGAAAGTGGGGCGCGAGCAGGCCGTCAAGGAGTATTCCGAGCGGCTGGGAGTGCCACGACAGTGGTGCGAGGAGGCCTTCGACTCCCTGAAACTGGTGAGCGACTCGCTGTTCAACGAGACGCTCGACATACACACCTACGATGTGCGCAAGCTCCGCCCCGGGGCCCGCTTCATCCTCTTCGACGCGTGCTTCAACGGCTCGTTCCACCAGAAGGACTACCTCGCCGGGGCCTATCTCTTCGCGCCGGGACACACCGTGGCCACCGTGGCCGGCACGGTGAACGCCTTGCAGGACAAATGGCCCGATGAGTTCGTGGGACTGCTGGCCGCCGGCATGAGGGTAGGGCAGTTCAACCGCTTCACGGGTTACTTGGAAAGCCATCTCATCGGCGACCCCACCTTCCATTTCAAGAACGACGGTTCCCTCGCCTTCGACATCAACCGTGCCCTCACCGTGCACGACCGCGACGCGGCCTTCTGGCGCAAGCAGTTCTCCGGCAGCCTGCCCGATGTGCAGGCCATGGCCCTGCGCCAGCTGCTCTATGCCGGCGAGCGGGGACTGCCGGAGCTGCTCCGCCACACCTATCTGAACTCCGGCAACTTCGTCGTGCGCATGGAGGCCGTGAAGCTCCTGTCGCAGAACTATCCCGAGCAAGCCGTCGCCACGCTCAAGGAGAGCCTGAACGACAGCTACGAACTGGTGCGCCGGCTCTCCAGTGAATATGCCGAGCGCATCGCCGACCCGCAGCTCATCCCGGCCTTCGTCGGTGCCTTCCTCAACCGCGGTCACGAGAAGCGGCTCAGCTTCCGCCTCTCCGGAGCCACGATGGCCTTTGACTCCGGTATGCTGCAGCGGGAGCTCGACCGCCAGCTCGAGGGGCGCATCGTCTACAGCGACACCATCGTCAGCGAGATACGGCAGGCCATCCGCGGCAATCAGACCCGCATGGATGGCGACAAGAGGGAGCTTGCCAAGCCCGGTCAGAAGCCCGGTGCCTACCGCAACGCCATCTACGGCTACCGCAACCATCCCACGCCGCTCATGGCCGACGAGCTTCTGCGTGTAGCGGCCGACGAGGCACGACCCGTGGAAGTGCGCCTCTATGCCGTGCACACGCTGGGCTGGTATGACCTCTGCTACCGCCGCGCCGACCTCGCCCGGTCGCTGGAACGGATAAGGACGGCCGACAAAGCCCTGGCCGACGAGCTTGCCCGTTCCGTGCGCAGGCTGAGGCACGGCCGCTGAGAAGCCGTTCCGAGCATGACGAAATCGGCGAAATTGTGGGACAATCTCGCCGATTTTGTCATTCAATCTCGCCGATTTCGTCATGAGGCCGACCGTGAGGGGATTTACGAGGATTCCTCCGCTGCCAGTCTGTAGATAACAGGGGGTATTCTTTAAGGCAGGATGGCGTGCGTTTCAGGACTGCCTCATGGCCGGGCACGAGTCGTCGTCGCATTTTCGGACTGCGGTTTTTCATAATCCGGATAATTTTCGTAACTTAGCCGCCAGATTATTCACGAGAGGACAGAATCCACATGGCAACACTCAGAATCGCAATCGTCGGAGGGGGCGCAGCCGGTTTCTTTGCCGCCGTTACGGCAAAGGCGAGGCGACCCGACGCCGAGGTTATCGTCTACGAAAAGAACAGCAAGCCGCTCGCCAAGGTGGCCATAACGGGCGGCGGACGATGCAACCTGACCAATTCTTTCGAGCAGGTCGGCAACCTGAGGCTGGTCTATCCGCGCGGCGACAGGCTCATGAGGCGTCTTCTCCACCACTTCGACCACCACGACTGCCGGGCTTGGTTCGAGCAGCGGGGCGTGCCCCTTGTTACGCAGGACGACGAATGCGTGTTCCCGCAGTCGCAGGATGCCATGAGCGTCGTCGGCTGTCTGCTCGCCGAAGCGCGCCGCCTCGGGGTGCGACTCGTTACCTCCCGGCGGGTGGAGAGCCTTGCACCGCTTGCCGACGGGCGGCTGCGGATGGGGTTCCGGGATGGCCGTCCGGAGGATTTCGACCGTGTGGCCGTTACCACGGGAGGGTCGCCACGCGGCGAGGGGCTGGACTGGCTGGCGGCGATGGGTCATGAGATAGCGACGCCCGTGCCGTCGCTTTTCACCTTCAATATTGCCGACCGGCAGCTCACCGAGCTGATGGGAACGGTGGTCGCGGCGGCCGTCTCGATTTCCGGAACCAAGTTTCATGCCTTCGGGCCGCTGCTCATCACCCACTGGGGCATGAGCGGGCCGGCCGTGCTCAAGCTCTCGTCGTATGCCGCACGCTATCTTGCGGAGCTGGCATACAAGGCTCAGGTGGCCGTAAGCTGGGTGGGGAAATGTCCCCGTCGGGAAGTGGAGGCGTTGCTGCAGTCGTTCGCCCTCGCCAATCCGCAAAAGCAGACCGGCACATGGAATCCGTTCGGACTGCCGTCGAGGCTCTGGCACCATCTGCTCCGGCGCGGCGGTCTGGCTGCCGAAAAGCGGTGGGCCGAAGTGGGCAGGAAGGACTTCAACCGCCTTGTGGAGACACTTGTAGGCGATGTCTATGCCGTCGACGGCAGGGGTGTCTATAAGGAGGAATTCGTTACCTGCGGAGGTATTGCGCTCTCGGCCGTCGACTCAAACAGCCTCGAAAGCAAGGTGGTGCGCCATCTTTACTTTGCCGGCGAGGTGCTCGATATCGATGCCGTTACGGGCGGCTTCAACCTTCAGGCGGCGTGGACCACGGGCTTCGTCGTGGGGACGCATATAGCCGACTGACCGACCGCTGCCCTGCGGAAGGGCCTGCCGTCGCGGGCGGGGGCTCTCCTTTCTGTCCGGTGGCGGTATTCCGGACGATCGCAATTCAGCAGTCTGGCTTTCTCCTTCCCCTCGGGGATAAAAAAACAGCAACCCCGGGGGGAAAATGTCCAGGGTTGCAGAAACTCATCCTCACGATGATTGTCATTGTCATTTAAAAAAGAAGGCAACCTAATTTCACAATCCGGCTGTTTGCC
>CAUULA010000048.1:0-20529 GCA_963545855.1 uncultured Prevotella sp. | reverse complement strand
ACAGGAGGCCGTCTCCCGTCTGACAAAATCGGCGAGATTGTCCGACGAAATCGCCGAAATCATCCGGCAAAATCGGCGAGATTGAAAAACAGGGGGCGGTTAAAAGGCGAGGCTCGGGGGGGCTTCTCCCATGCCTTTTGTCCGTCTTTTCTCCGGAAAGCAGTCTTTTTCCGCCACCCCACTTGCAATATTCAGGGAAATTATCTATCTTTGCGTAAGGTAATAATCACATCAAAACAAAAGAGAAAATGGCAAAGGTATATGAATTTCTGGCCAACGGCTTCGAGGAAATCGAGGCTCTGGCACCGGTAGACATCCTGCGCAGAGGGGGTGCGGACATCAAGACCGTCAGCGTTACGGGCAGCGAATTCGCGGAGAGCTCGCACGGCGTAACCCTCAAGGCCGACCTGAGATTTGAGGATGCCGACCTCCGCGACGCCGACATGCTCTTGCTGCCGGGCGGCATGCCGGGAGCAAAAAACCTGCTGGAACACCGCGGCGTGCGCGAGGCCCTGACGGCTCAATGCGAGGCGGGGAAAAGAATCGGCGCCATCTGCGCCGCTCCCATGGTGCTCGGCAACCTGGGAATCCTCAAGGGAAAGCGCGCCACCTGCTATCCGGGTTTCGAACAATATCTGGAAGGAGCGGAATATACGCACGAGCTCGTAACCGTAGACGGCAACTTCATCACCGGCGAGGGACCGGCCGCCGTGCTGCCTTACGCTTACCGGATACTCTCTTTCCTCAAGGGAGAGGAGACTGCCCGCCAGGTGGAGGAGGATATGGTGTACACCCATCTGATGAGCAGATAATATGAAACCCCTGTCTTCCGGAGGACAGGGAAAAAGCGTTCGCCCATGGATTATATCATCATCGTTGCCGGCGGCAAGGGGCTCAGGATGGGCTCCGAGGTGCCGAAGCAGTTTCTGCCGATAGGTGGAAAGCCTGTGCTCATGCGCACCATGGAGCGTTTCCGTGAATATGACGGAGCGCTCCGAATCATCCTCGTACTGCCGCGCGAACAGCAGGATTACTGGCAGAGGCTGTGCAAGGAACACCGCTTCGACATCGGCCACACACTCGTAGACGGCGGCGACACTCGCTTCGCCTCCTCCCGCAACGGGCTCCGTGCCATCCCCGACGAGGAAGAGGGCATCGTGGGAATACACGACGGCGTGCGCCCCTTTGTCTCCGTGGAGGTCATCCGCAGGTGTTACGACATGGCACGCCGCTGCGGAGCGGTCATCCCGGTGCTGCCCGTAACCGACACCCTTCGCCACATCGACGAGACCGGCGGCGGCCGCAATGTGCTCAGAAGCGACTACCGCATCGTCCAGACCCCGCAGACCTTCGACATCCAACTCCTCAAAAGGGCTTTCCTGCAGCCCTGGCAGCCACGGTTCACCGACGACGCATCGGTCGTGGAGGCCTTGGGGCATAAGGTGGAGATGACAGAGGGCAACCGTGAGAACATCAAGCTCACGACCCCCTTCGACCTGAAAACAGGCGAGACGATTGTGAATTGTCAATTATGAACTACACATTATAAATCATGCAGTGAAATGAGCAGCATTCTCGACCAGGACATCATGTATCTTCCCGGGGTAGGGCCGAGGAAGAAAGAGATATTGAGCAAGGAGCTCAATATCCGCTCTTGGCGTGATCTGCTCGAGTATTATCCTTATAAATATGTAGACCGAAGCCGCATCTATGCCATCTCCGAACTGTCGGCCGACATGCCCTTCGTACAGATCAAGGGCAAGATCCTGAGCTTCGAAGAGTTCAGCATGGGAGGACGGAAGAAGCGCATCGTGGCTCATTTTGCCGACGGCCACGGCATCTGCGACCTCGTGTGGTTCCGCGGGGCACAATACATCTACAAGACCTATAAGACCGGAGTCGACTACATCGTCTTCGGGAAGCCCACGGTATTCAACGGAAGATATCAGTTTGCCCACCCCGACATCGACGACGCGGCCAACCTCGAGCTGTCGCAGATGGGCATGCAGCCGTATTACATGACCACGGAGAAGATGAAAAAGGCCGGACTGACATCGCGGGGAATGGAGAAAATGACGAAGGGACTGGTGGAAAAACTCACCGAGACACTGGCCGAGACGCTGCCTCCCTACATCACGGGGCCTCTCCACCTCGTCTCACGCGACGACGCCTATCGCTGGATTCACTATCCCAAGAATGCCCTGCAGATGCAGAAAGCCCGACTGAGACTGAAGTTCGAGGAACTGTTCTATGTACAACTCAACATTCTCCGGTATGCCTCCGACCAGCGTCGCAAGTACCGCGGATACATCTTCCAGCATGTAGGCAGGGAGTTTAACCGGTTCTATAGGTTCAATCTTCCTTTCCCCCTGACGGGCGCACAGAAGCGGGTGATGCACGAAATCAGGGCCGACATGAGATCGGGAAGACAGATGAACCGGCTGCTGCAGGGTGATGTGGGGTCGGGAAAGACGCTCGTAGCCCTCATGACCATGCTCATCGCCCTCGACAACGGGTATCAAGCCTGCATCATGGCACCGACTGAAATCCTGGCAGAACAACACTTCCAGACCATCAAGGAGTTCCTGAAAGGCATGGACATCCGCATCGAACTGCTCACCGGAATCATAAAAGGCAAGCGACGGGAAGACATTCTCAGCGGTCTTGCCAACGGCAATGTGCAGATACTGGTAGGTACTCATGCCGTGATAGAAGACCCCGTACAGTTTGCCCGTCTGGGGCTTGCCGTGGTCGACGAGCAGCACCGCTTCGGGGTCGCTCAGCGTGCCAAGCTGTGGTCGAAGAGTGAGAATCCGCCTCATATCCTCGTCATGACGGCCACACCCATTCCCCGCACATTGGCCATGACGATATACGGCGACCTCGATGTGAGCGTCATCGACGAGCTTCCGCCCGGCCGCAAGCCCATCATGACCTTGCACAAATACGACAACCAGATGACCAGCCTCTATCAGGGCATCCGTCAGCAGATCCGTCAGGGGCGGCAGGTCTACATCGTATTCCCCCTCATCCAGGAAAGCGAGAAGATAGACCTGAAAAACCTTGAGGAAGGGTTTGAGACCTTGAAAGAGGTCTTCTCGGAGTTCAGGCTCAGCAAGATACACGGCAAGATGAAACCCAAGGAGAAAGAGAAGGAGATGAAGAAGTTCATTGAGGGCGACACCCAGATCCTCGTTGCCACAACGGTGATAGAAGTGGGAGTAAATGTTCCCAACGCTTCTGTCATGGTTATCCTCGACGCCCAGCGCTTCGGGCTCTCCCAACTGCATCAGCTGAGAGGGCGCGTAGGGCGCGGAGCCGACCAGAGCTACTGCATTCTGGTTACGAATTACCAACTGGCCGAGGAGACCCGGAAGCGTATCGACATCATGTGCGAGACCAACGACGGGTTTGAAATAGCAGAGGCCGACCTCAAGTTCCGCGGCCCCGGAGACCTGGAAGGCACCCAGCAGAGCGGCATGGCGTTTGATCTGAAGATTGCGGATATTGCCCGCGACGGTCAGATCGTGCAAATGGCGCGGGACGAGGCACAAAAGATCATCGATGCGGACCCTGAATGTAACCGTCCGGAATACCAGATTTTATGGAATAGGTTAAAAAAATTAAGAAAGTCAAACATCAACTGGTCTGCTATAAGTTGATGCGGGAATCAACCATATATGCTATAAACAGGGCGAGCGCAAGCAATTTAAAATGATTCCAATTATGTTAAATGCCACAAAAAATGTGTTAATATAATAGGTTCCCTTGTCTTTTTTTATTATATTTGCAAAGTCCTTTTTTAATAAATGAACTGGTTATAGCTCATTTTGACGAAATCAGGCGTGTTGTTTTTCTTCCGCCTAAGGACTCAAACCTACAAACAATTTGTATGACTTTAAGAAATATTTTCAAGACTACTACAATTACAGGATTACTCTTCCTTGCCGTTCTTCCGGCCGGCGCGCAGGACCTTTTAGCCCGCCAGGCACCCGTAGACCGCAGAACGAAGAAAGTGGACACTCTGGCATTGCAGAACCTTTTGCGCAAAGAAAACTTGGAATCGCCCTCCGCGCAGCTATATGCAGACTGGAATAATCAATATGCGCATCGCGAGCAGGAGCTCCCCGACTCTTTCCGTATCGACCTCCGGCACTTCCATATGCCGACTGTCAGCAGAGTGATTACCTCCAATTTCGGAAGCCGCTGGGGTCGCCAGCACAAGGGGATTGATATTAAAGTCTATATCGGAGATACCATCCGGGCCGCTTTCTCCGGCAAAGTGCGCATCGTGCAGTATGAAGGCGGAGGCTACGGAAAGTATATCGTCATCCGTCATACAAACGGCTTAGAGACCATTTACGGGCATCTGTCAAAGCAATTGGTGGTCGAGAACCAGACCGTCAGGGCCGGCGAGGTGATCGGCTTAGGTGGAAACACGGGACGCAGCACAGGCTCCCACCTCCATTTTGAGACCCGTCTGTGCGGCGTTGCCTTGAATCCGGCCCTCATGTTCGACTTCAGAGCACAGGATGTGGTGGCCGACAGCTATATGTTCCGCAAGAATTCCTATAAGCATGAGTCAGCAGAAGCCAATCACTCACGGGGCGTTGTCGGCAACGGCAGATACACCCGGGAGGAAGTGCGGGGTGAAATGGCGCAGAATACGACAACCGTCAGCAACGAAGAGAAGCAATACCACAAGGTGGTTTCAGGAGAAACCCTCTACTCCATTGCCGACAAGCGTGGCGTAACCGTCGACACCCTGCTGAGGCTGAACAAGCTCTCGCGCTCCTCCAAGATTCGTCCCGGCATGATTATCAGATATTCTTGATCGTTACCGCGTAAAGCAACCATCACAAAATATAATGCCCGTCCTGACAATTCTTCAGGCGGGCATTCTCTTATTCCCTACTTCTTAAAAACCGCTCTCACCGCAAACCATGCATGGGCAAGCAGCGTTGCCAATAGGCCGTAGTGCTTTCTCATCACCCGGAAACGCTCTTTCAGCGAAGCCTTATGATAGGCAGTGGTCATTCCGCCATCCAGGAAATCCACGACCACAGCATGCACATTTCTCAACGGGAGACCTCTTGCCTCAGCATCTTTCATGATCCTGATACACCAGTCCACATCCGCCGAGTAGCGATACTGGAGGTCGTAAGGATGCGCCTTGGCCAGGTCCGTGCGGGCATAAAACGCCTGATGGCACACCAGCATGCCCCGCCGGAACGACCGCCACGACAGCTCCCGGGGAGGCGACAACCGGCGATGACGCACAAAATGCCCCTCGTCGTCCACGACATCCGTATCGCCATAGAGCACGCCCGGAAGCTCCTCGCCCTCGCCCACGGCATTGGCTATATTCTCCAAAGTATCCTTGGCAGGAAAGACATCCCCCGCATTGAGGTATACGAGATAGTCGCCGGTAGCCATTCTCAGGCCTTTGTTCATCGCGTCATAGAGCCCCTTATCCGGCTCGCTGACGGTTATAATCTCGTGGGAGGCCGCCTTTTCCGCGGATTCCCGCTCATAGTCGGCCACCTGCGACATGGTAGAGTCTTTCGACATACCGTCTATGATGAGGTGCTCCACATGAGGATAAGACTGCTCGAGCACGCTCCTGAGCGTGCGCCTTACCACCGACTGGGCGTTGAAAGTACAGGTTATCACCGTAAATCTAATCATTTCTCCGAGTTTGTATCTGACAATACCTTATTATATATACCGATATATTTCATCGCGACTGCGTTCTGAGAATAGCACGCCGACACTTTCCTTACGGCTGCCCGGCTCAAGGCGGGATAGTCAGCCTCGGCAAGCACCCAGCGCAAACCTCGTGCCAAATCGGCGGAATCCTTGTATTTTGCCACATAGCCGTTCGCCAGATGGTCTATCTCCTCAGGAATGCCGCCCACCTCAAAACCCACGCAGGGCACCCCGCAAGCCATCGCCTCCATGATGGTATTCGGCAGATTCTCCGACAGAGAGGGCAGAACGAACACATCGGCAGCACTATAGACACTGGCTATTTGTCGCACATCGTTGACATATCCCAAGGCAAAAACGGGCAGGCGGAACAAGGGAGCGATTTCCTCGGCATGTCCGCCGAGAACTACCACCCCGGCATTCTCCTTCATCCCCGGCTCCTCCTCCACTAATTGATTGCAGGCTTCCACCAGATAGCGCATGCCCTTATTCACATTCGTAACCCGTTGGGAGACGAAGAGAATCAGCCTCCTGCCGGCCGGCAGGCCAAGGTTTTCCCGAGCCTGCTGCCTGTCGGAGAGCCGGAAAAGACGGGTGTCGATAGGATTGGGAACGCTCGTTATCCACTGCCCCCGCAGCAAGGCACTCGACTTCGCCTCGCTCTCGAGCCAATGGGAACAGGCCACGAATGTCATGCTCCGGCCTTCCAGGACCTTCTGCTTACGCCGCCACACCTTCGCCGACAAGTCATTCCGGCTCCCGCCGCCCGGCAAATACTTGCAGTCTCGGCATTCCGACTTGAAGTTCTCACATCCCAGAGTGAGATGGCAGAGCGAGGTGGCGGGCCACATGTCATGCATCGTCCATACCACAGGCTTTCCGCTATCGAGTATCTTGCGAATATTCTTCAAGGACAGCATTCCCTGATTGATCCAGCTCAGATGAATGATATCCGCCTCGCGGAACTCCCGCAATGCGGTGATATCACGCCCTGTGTTTGCCATGTCGAGCTCGAACAGGTGGCGGCGAGAGAAATGAAGATGGCAGAAGAGGCACCATCGCTCCCACAGGAAGTTCCATTTATTCAGGAAGCTGTCCGGCAACCGTACGACGGAAAGTCGGTCGGTCTCCTTATCCCGGACCAGCATCTTCGCCTTTACGCCATTATTGTTCAGTGCCTGCAACAGGCGTCGGGCTGCCACGGCCGCACCGCCGGTCTGTTCGCTGGTGTTCACAATCAATATTCTCATCCGCAGAAGTATTTACGAGCAAAGGTAATGCAAAATGGCATAAATGACAAGAATTTCCATGATTTATTGCTTGTGCACGGACACAAAACTTTGATATAAGTCAAGAATAAGCATGTTTTCAGCACAAACAAGCAAGAATTCATTGCGCTTTTCCTAATTTCTCCGTATCTTTGCATCATCAAAAGGTTAATAGATTGTTTAGGTTAGTAGTAATAGATTTAGGTTTTTAGTTATTAGGTTTTAAGGTAGATTTACAGATTGTTTAACGAAGGATGACAATGGAGACCGCGAGGTTTTCATTCATTTCGAAAAAGGATTTTTAGTTAAACATAGGTTTTACGCTGTTGCTCGTTGAGAGTTGCAGCGTATTTTTTTGCCTTTTCTTCCGGCAGCAGCCGCTTTCGGGCAGGACGCCGAAGAGGGTTCAGCCCCGCGCGGAGCCTTTCCGGGAGCACCGTGAAGCGCAGGTCAAGAACAAGAGAATGATTGGGAAGAATGCCAAAAGCGGCCATAAGCCTGACGAAACCGGCGAGATTGAACGACAAAACCGGCGAAATCGTGCGGCGAAATCGGCGATTTCGTCAAACTGCCCACGGCAAAGAGAATATCAGAAGATCACCCGAGGGAATACAAGCGGCCGCTACCGCTCTATCAGGCAGACGGCATAGGCGCTGATTCCCTCCTCGCGCCCCGTGAAGCCGAGCCGCTCAGAGGTCGTCGCCTTGATGGAGATGTTCTCCTCGTCGGTATCCATCACCTTGGCAAGACAGGCCTTCATGGCCGGGATATGCGGGTTGAGTTTGGGTCTTTCGGCACAAATCGTGGCGTCGACATTCACCAGCCGATAGCCTTTTGTCGCTATCAAGTCGATGGTCTTACGAAGAAGCAACTTGCTGTCCACATCCAGCGTGTCTGTCGAAGTATCGGGAAAATGATAGCCGATATCACGCATATTGGCTGCTCCCAGTAGTGCGTCGCAGACAGCATGTATCAGCACATCGGCATCGCTGTGGCCGAGAAGTCCCAGTTCGTGCTCTATCTTAATGCCTCCTATCCACAGCTCACGCCCTTCCACGAGCCTATGGACATCATATCCCATGCCTACCCGAATGCTCATCTTCTGTGAAATAAATCCTTGATACCGTCCATATCAAAACTCAACGAGATGCGCAGGGTCTGGTCGAGAGGGTTGCTCTTGGCCGTGGAAATCAGGTATCCGGCATCCAGGGAGAACACGCTCATGCGGAATCCTGCGCCCACGGTGAAGTATTTGCGGTTTCCCTTGTTCTCGCTTTCATGATGATAGCCGGCACGCAGCGAGAATTTATCGTTATAGGCATACTCCGCGCCCACGCTCCAGTAAATCTCCTCCAGCTCTTCCGAAAATCCATTGGGGGCATCGCTGAAGCTCTTGAAGATACCGGATATCGACGATACATTCCAGTAGTCGTCCTCCATGCGCCGCTGATAGTCCTCCGTGCTCTCGCCTTCCCTTATCTTCGGATAGGTCGGCACCAGCAGCTTGTTGGCATCGGCGGCCACGGTAATCTTATTATACTCATCAATAGGCACCATCAGGGAGGCTCCCAGCCGGAGGTTAGTCGGGATGAAGTAACTGTGGTTGTCGCCCCCGAAGCTTATCTTGCTACCGATATTGGAAATGTTCAGCCCCAAGCCCAGCTGACATTCGCGGGAGCCAAGGTTGATGTAGTCCTGATAATAGGCGGCAATATCAGCTGCAAAGGCAGAGCCCGGCGATGTATCGTCGGACAAAGTGTATTTCAAGTCGGAATAAATCCATCTGACCGCCGCCCCGAGTGAGAACTTCTCGCTCAGCATCAGGGAATAAGCCACATCCAAGGACATCTCATAAGGGTTGATGGAAAGGGAGTTGGCCGTCTGGTTCAGAAATACCTCTCCCATGGAGAAATAGCGCAGCGATCCGCTCACAGCACTATAGTTTCCGATGCGATAGTATCCTGAGAGATAGGCCAGATCCATGTCGTTGACCAACTGGCGCAGCCAGGGAGTGTAGTTCAGGGAAACCCCGGCACGAGAAATATTGAACGGGTATTTCGCCGGATTCCAGTATTGTGAGTTGACATCGGCCTCTGTAGCCACCCCCACATCACCCATACCGGCCCCACGGGCATCGGGAGCAATGTTCTGGGAGGTTACGGAATAGTTCACCGGATTAAAGAGGTCGCGCTTCTCCTGAGCCGACAGGCCGAGCGACAATGTTCCCAGCACGATTGCCGCGAATATTCTGAAGATTCTGTTCATTTTCCAATAAGATGACGATACATTACCCCCTATAAACGCAGGAGACATATTAATTATTGCCTATGACTATCAATTTCTTGGCCTTAGACACCTTGGAACTGCCGCCGGAGGCGATACGCACCCGGTAAACATATACGCCCGTCTGCAACTTCCGGCCGCTGCCCGTCGTCAGATCCCAGTCTATCGTATAGGTTTGAGAGGTGCTCACGCCGCTTTCGGAATGCGACCACATCCAGCGGCCGCTGATATCATAGACATCTATATCCACATCCATGTCGCTTCCGGTGCGGTCGTGATTGATGATGAAGGTGGTTGTGGTAGTTGCCGGATTCTGCGATACATCCACGCTGAAGAGGTTGGGATCCAGCCCGGGCACCACATTGAAGGCAAGCTCTGTCGTCGACGAATTGTTCAGCACATCCCATGCACGGAACAAAAGCTTGTGCTTTCCGGGTGCCAGTTCGGGCATATTATAATAGGTGGAGCCGCTGGTATAGGTTCCGAAGTCGAACCGGAAGTGATCGTTCAGAATATAGGTCTTGCCCATGTCGCCGTCGATGATGAGCTCAAGGTCGTGCCCTATCCCGTTTCCCGACGCGTTGATGCCGTCCTCATCCTTCACCTGAGCCACGAAGTAAGGGGTCGTGTTCACATTTCCTCCATTCACGAACGAGGGCGAATTGAGGTAGCAATAGATGGAAGGACCAATGGTGTTCTCGCTTTCAAGCTCGCTTCCGCCTATCGTAAAGCGGTCGGTAGAGCCGTGAGCCCCCAGCGTGTGGTCGGCATTCACCGCGTGAACATTGATGAGTCCGCTGCCGTCGGTATAGCTGATGTCTTTCGGCACGGCAAACGAGAAGGTGAACCGCCCGTTCCTTATGCTGTCCGAGCCGGTGAAGAGAGTCTTTGTCCGGTCGTAATACCGGAAGGGCGTGTCGGCCCCGGAATCGCTGGTGTTGTTAAGCTTGCAAGTGATGAGCTCCCTCTGGTCGCGCACCGTGGCCGTCATCACGCCGTTGAAACCGTCGCCGTTTTCGATGTGCCCGCTCACCCGGGCTATGCTGCCGGCCTTCAGCCGCGCGCCTTCCGCAATGCCGTTGATATCATCTATGACCACTTTCATCGTAGGAAGGTTCAGGCGGAGAGCCGGGTCGCCCAGCAAGGAATACTGCAACTTGTTCGTCGTATTGTCCTGCCCGCTGGTAATCATCTCGTTCTTCGCCAGCATCTGGGCCTCCCCGATGGTGATCGGACGCCCGTCCCTGACGGTCAATACATGGCGCAGATAGGCCATATTGATGGCTTTGTTATAGTTGGACTGCACGGTTCGGGTTGTACCGAAGAATGCCATCGCCCCACCCTTGGCATTCAGCAAGGCCCGCTCTCCTATGGTGGAGACCATACCGTCGAATGGCATGATATCACAGGAGGCCGTTATCCACAGGGGCAGATTCTCATTGCGAAACGATTCGAAATCGGCAAGACGGAGCACCAACTCGTGCGAAATCTGGTCTTCACGGCCATGTCCCCCATAGTCCATGATGAGTGCGCCGTTGGCCTGATACTGCTTTATGAGTACCGTAACTTCAGGATAAGTGTTGCCTGTGGCCGAAGTCTTACGGGTATAGGCATCCCACATCACCTTGCGCACGAGATATCCCGGATGCAGGGAGGCCGTCTGCTCGGCGGCATCGTTTATATCGCGCATGTGAATATTGCCGTTGCCGTCGTCGCCCATGAACACGAGCGTGTTCTGCCATGCCCCCGCATTGCCGTTCTCGGCGTAGCGGATGGTCTTGTCGACAAGAATCTTCGCCTCGGCTTCCGTCGTTACAGGGAATCGCCCGACGGCCATATCCAACTTGTCGGAGCTGCGGGGATTGCCGCCCTCACCGTCGTCGAGCAGGCAGAAGAATCCGTCGTCGACATAGCAATAAAGCTCATTGAACGAGTTTTCGCTCTCAAAGCAGAGCAGCAGATCATCGGCCTTGAGATGGCGACAATCGCTGGTCAGCAGCCGATTATCCCATACGCAGTCGCCGAAGAGCAGCAGGTATTTGGGCATGTCGGCATCGCCGGAAGACCTGTCGTAGAGCATCTTTAGATATCGCCGATAGGCATTAGCGTCGGGGGTGCCGCTGCCAAACTCGTTGAAAAGCTCGTCAGAGGGAATGATTCGTACTCTCAGGCCGTCTTTCCGCTCATGGAATTCCTTCAGGCGCCGTGCCTGCGAGAGTAATTTCTGTGAAGTCGGTATGATGATGACCATGTCGGCAGGCCCGTCGGCATGATGATCCTGATTGGTGATATTATAGACATACTCCGGCTCGGGGAAACTGACACCCGAAAGGGCAGGTGCAGCCTTCGGCTTACTATAGGTCAGCGAGAGAAAGTCAAGGCGTGCGGGACCGCCACTCGTCGTGGCTATCTCGACCTTATCCGCGGATGTCAGTGAGGCTATCTCGTAAGTTCCGGCAACCATGTTCCCTTTGTCGTTTTCCGATAGTCCTATCCGCAGCGAGCCCATCTCGCGATCGTTCACCTTGATGCTGGCCGTAGTGGCGATGCCCGCAGAGAGGCGCACGGTGAGCCGGGCGGCCGTTCCCTGTACGCTCGCATCGTTTGTCAGCGTATAGGCTCGCTTCTCGCCCTGCTCGATAGGGTCGTCGCCGAAAAGGTTTCTGCCACCCTGATACCAGGCATAGGAGTCCACCTCATAGAGCTCGTGATAGTCGTCGGCCGACGGATAAAAGGTCGTCAGGAAGGTCTCGGAATCCACTTTCAGGGGGTCGCCATCGGCTTCGGTGATAAAATAATACCCATAATCGGAATACGGATTGCGGATGCGGATAGTGGCAGTGTTGCTTGCCCAGCTCACGGGGCCTTGTGCATGGAAGAGTCTGCGACCGTCGATCTCGCAGGTCGGCACTTCCTTCAGGTCGTCTAACCGCTGGAGTTCATTGCCGTCGAGCACCTCTTTTTGCAGAGCGCCGCCATAGCCATACACCCTGACTTTTGACAGATTGCCGAAGCCCGCCTTGCGAATCAGCTCCTCGGTGAGGGCATAAATGCCTGTGGAGGGCACACGAATCTTGGCCCATCGACCACTTGCCAGCACAGAATGATCGGCATAACGACCCGCTGTTCCCCCACGGGTAAGGGCATTAGACTTGCGCACGGAACGCCTTGCAGCCTTCGCCTCCACCCGGAGCATGAAGCTCACGAGTATTTGATAGCGGCGGTCTCTATAGACCAGCGGGCATAACTGCACCTCAAGCACGCCCTGCTTGCGGCTCACGCCGATGCTTTGGTTCACCACGGGAAGCACGGGCAGTTCCGCACCCGATATTTTCTGGTAACGCTCGATATCACCCTTGGTCATATCGATGAACTCCGGATAGGCAATCGAAACCGTATAGACAGAGTCGGCATAGCCCCCATCAAGGGGTATCTGATAGGTAAACGAAGGCAATACCGAGTCAATCCTGACTTCCTGGGCAGTCAGATTATAGAATCGCTGCGCACTCACCTGCATCAGGCAGCACAGCATCCCTATAAACAACAGTATTCGCTTCTTCATCCGTTATGCTATTTCGCAAAGAATTACTTACATCTCAAATCCAGCACCCTCCTGTCTTCCAGCCAGCCTTCCAGATGATCTTCTATCTGCACGGGACCTGTGCCCGCAGGAGTGCCCGTATAAAGGAGGTCGCCCGTCTTCAGTGTGAAGAACCGGCTGATATAGGCTATCAGCTGATCGACGGTGTAGAGCATGTCGGCCGTCTGCCCCTCCTGTCGTGCCTCACCGTTAACGGCAAGGCGGAAACCAATGCGCTGCACGCTTAGGAATTTCTCTTTGCCTACCCACTCACCGATGGCAGCGGAACCGTCGAAGCCCTTGCAGAGTTCCCACGGATGTCCCTTGGAGCGCAGCTCCCGCTGTAAGTCGCGAGCCGTAAAGTCCACTCCTAATGTTACGGCATCATAGTAGCGGTGGGCAAATCGCTCGGCAATCGTCTTACCTAAGCGTGATATCCGCACCACCAGCTCAGCCTCATAATCAATGCGGCCCATAAAGTCGGGCACGAAGAATGGTTTCCCCGGCTTGAGCAGGGCAGAGTCTGCCTTCGTGAAAATCACCGGCTCCTCCGGTTTATATAACGACCCGTCGAGCTCTTTATTGTGCCCGCGATAGTTCATGCCTACTGCAAAGATCTTCATGCCTCTTCATATTTTATGGCAAAGATAGCAGAAATCGGAGAGAATGCAAAATAAATGAATATCTATTTTATGCCGCACCAACAGAAGTTTCAGGAAGACGGAATCTCGCACAGACGGATACAGCCCTGCTGTTGAATGTCTTTCCGGAATGTAATAGAAAATGCCATCGCGTTGGCGATGGCATATCCAATTTAAAAGTCAGGCTCCCTTAAAACCGCTTGCACAGCGTTCTGGGTGCCTGTTTCCTTATATTAGAAGTAATAGGCCAAACCTATCTGAAACGCTCCGCTCTTACTTTTTGCACCCTTGTAAAGGCTTGAGGCGGAAAACTCGCCGGTATGTCCACAACCGAAGTTATAGTCCATTGAGACCTCCAGATGATTCAAGGCCGTGATGCCGACACCGAGGTTTACGCTGAGATTGGTATTCTTCCACTTCCAGTCAATATCCTTCATGTCATCTGCAAGGTTGAAGCCGAACTGCGGACCGGCAAAGAAGAACACGCTCGCAGCATCTCCGATACCGAAGGAATAGCGGAGGTTGACAGGAATGGCGAGTTGCTTCTGCCTGACAGTCTCCTCCGTCCTTATAATCTGTTCACTGCCCTTTTCAACCGTTATCGTGGCACTACGCTGGTCGTAGAGCAAGGCACCATCGAGCGAGATACCTACAAGCGGCAGACTGATCATGGCCGTCGGGCCAAGGTAGAACCCCGCTTGATTAGACTTATCAAAGACAGACTTATCAAAAGACATGTTCGTTACATTCAGTCCGCCTTTCACACCGAACTTTATCTGAGCCTGCGCAGTAGTGGCAGACAACATCATGAGGGCTGTAAAAGCCATTGTGATCAACTTCTTCATTTTACTTTTTCCTTTCTTATTTTTTATTTGGTTAATGTCTTTCGCGTCGAACAGTAACGCGTGCCGACGACCCAGACAGACTTCCACCGTCCGATTTGCGCTTGGAACGAATGCTTGAATTGCCTCCCCTCAGACTCCGGCGATTCTTACGGCTCACCTTCTTCTGGTTTCTGTCAGCCACTGCTATGCTGTCGAGCGAATCCTTGCGGGTCTTGTCACCCCATATATGTTCCTCAAAGGCCTTGATTTCTTCTTCTATCCGCTTCTGCTCCTTGGTCATGGCCTCCTCGTTAGGACAATATTGAGCCAGGGTCTTTCCGAGCATGTTAGTTGTCTTATAGATCTTGCCGCGATAAGAATTCTTGGTGAAATAATCATCAATACTCATCACCGCTGCATTGTTAAGGTTGCTCGTCATGATAGTCTGCTTGGAAAGAAACGGTGCCAAGTCGTCATACCGGACCCAGAAGAGAGGGTAAGAGGTGGCCCCGTCTCCGAAATCATCTTCACGCTTCATGATCGGGCAGAGTGCCAGAACCTTCGTATGGAAGGTTGCCGAGGCCTGGTCATAGTAGGACGATTCCTTCACATAATAGGCCGTTACCTCACGCGAGGGGATGTCGCTGTCATCGATATGTGTGCCCCTGTCGGTGGTTTCATAGAAGATGTGATAGTTATCGAGAAATGCCTTGCGCTTGACTTCTGCGCCCTCATTGAACACCTCATTGCCGTCCAGACGATATTCATAGGCCTTGACCTGTCCCGTCATGAAGAGCTTAAAGATGTAGGTGAACAGGTTCATCTGCGTTCCCAACGGCTCTACGGGATAGTAAAGGGCAGCATTGGCATCTTCGTTGAGGTTGAGTTCACGGTATACATCACGACGCCAGACCACATTCTCGTCCATCTTCAGCTCTGTAGGAAACGAGATTTGCGCACGGGTGGTGATGTTACCGGCGTTGTTCTTCTGAGCAGCCTGTTGTTCTGCTCTACGACGCACAGACTGCGCGAAGGCACCTTGGGCAGCAAGAACTATAAGCAATAAAAACAGTATTCTCTTCATTGTAGCTTATCGTATTATCTTTTTTACTTCACTATTACTTCCAAAGGATAGGGCAGGGTGCGGGTAATACCGTCGGGTCCTACTGCCTTCACGCCGCGGATATAGAATCGCTTGTTACGAGAAAGATGACGAAACTGCTCCTTCTGACGCTCTGAGAACGAGGCTCCATTCGACGCTATGGGCACGGCATTGCCCATATTATCGAAAAACACAGTCTCAAATCCAAGCACTTTGAATGGTATGTCGAGCAAACCGTCGTCAATGGCAGCCGAAACGGTGCTCAACCCCATCAGGGAAACCTTCGGCAGCCCACCCCCCTTGAAGCGGTTGGTACCGATGCTGAGGTAAGCCGTCGGATCCGGCAACTTACGCACATGGAATACAAACGGCGGCATCGTGCGAGTCTGTCCCTTGTCGCGGGCCGTAACATGGATGGTTACATCTTGTCCAACAGCAGCTGGAACGGCCACAAAGTGCCCATTACCCTTCGAGGAAAGGCTTCCACCCGTCATCGTCGCACTTACTCCGTTTGCCGGAACTCCCGGCACACTGATGCTGACAGGATTGCTATAGCCGGCATAGAGCACATTCATCAGGTCGGCAGCTACGGTTGCCGTGTTGGGCGCAGGTATCACCGAATACTTCTGAAGGAAGTCGCGGCGAACCATATCGCCGTTGCCATTGCGCATGAGCATATATCCGCTGAATTGGTGGTCGCCCACTCCACCGGCCGCAAACTGGTATCGTCCGGTCGCGGAGTTTATCCGCCGGCCGTTCACATAGATTTCAGGAGTCTGCGTAGTGTCTACCGCTGCCATCACGATATTTGCCTTGAAAGACTCACCCGGATAGAGCACTGTCTTCTCGGGAATCACGAAAGCATCAAGTTTATTTACCCTGATATCCTTCAAGCCTATGTTAGAAACCAGAGTATGGAGCACCTCCCCTTCCGCATAGCGCACATCGCTCTGCAACTTGGAGAGCAGGGTTACCGCTGCCGCGACAGGCATATTCTCGAACATATACTCCTGCCAGTTCTTGCCGAGCACATTCTTGGCATTTTTGGGGATTGCCGTCGAGAGGTTGTTGGCTATGATTTTCTTCTGCGCAGGGTCGCTTATCATCTTCAGAATGCGCTCACGATAGCTATTGATGGCATGGAAGAGCTTCCGCCCCTTACCGCTGCCAGGAGCCAACATCACTTCGCCTGCGGCATCCAGATTATCCTTATTATTAATATTGAGGGGATCGCCATCTCTGCCGTCGGCCACCCTCACGATCTCTGTCTTCAATGTCTGGGCAAAGTTATAGAGCGAGTCGCTCATGTCTTTCACGGCCGTAGCCTTCTCAAACCAGACGCGCACCTTCCCGGGATTGGCCTTCATCTGCTCCTCAAAGCCACCATACAGAGCCTCGTTCTGCTCGCTTGAACTCTTTGTAGTGCGATTCAGACTCTCCTCCACGATGGAGAATCCGTTGAGCACCTCTGTCGATATGTTCAGCGCAAGCATTGCCATCAAGACGATATACATCAGGTTTATCATCTTCTGGCGAGGGGTTACGGGTCTTTTCTTTATAGCCATATCGTAACTTTATGCGTCTCAACCCTTCGTGGCAGAGGCTCCGGGAGCAGCCGCTCTCATGTTAACGGTCATCGCCTCTATCATGCGGGTGTAAATCTTATTGAGCTGTTCGATGTGCTGGGCCATCTTCTTGCTCTGCTCATTGATCTGGTCTATGGTTCCGATTTGCTGACTGGCGCCCTTGAGCTGCATCTCATAGACCCTCGCAATGCCTGTAAGGGTGCGGTTGAGATTTTCCATTTCCTCGCTGTCGCGAGTCAGGCGACTGCTCTGGTCATTCACCTTCTGCAGCGTTTCCACCAGTTTCTTCAGCTCCTCTACATAACTACCCTGAGCCTCATTGAGGGCCTCGGCCTCTTCCGCAGACATCTGGGGGACATAATTGGACTGAGGTTGTGCAACCATGGCAACGGCAGAAACGGACGGAGTCTCCCGTTTTTGTCCCTCCTCTGAATTCTTCGGGATCATCTTTCTGTCCTCTCTGTAAACCACCTTACCCGTCTCGAGGAATTCTTCGGTTACATGGGTAGGAAGCTCTCGGCCGTCGGCCGTCTTGTCGAAAGGACGGTCAAAGGCAGATATGAAGAACACGACGACCTCGGTTCCCATGCCCAGAAACAGCATGAGGTTGGCTCCCGGCAAGTGCGTAAGCTTAAATAGTGCGCCCAGAATCACCACTGAGGCACCCCAGCTATAGGCATAGTTCAGGAAGGTCTGGCCTGAAACGGTATCCATCCACTTCTGCAGACGGTATACAATATTATATTTACTATAGTTAGACATTATCTCTTGTTCTTTTTTTGTTTCGTACTTGTGCTGTTAGCCAGACTCCTTACGCAACGGAATCCTATGTAAGAACGGGGCTGGTTCTGGTATTCCCAAGTTCTCCAAGCCGAGCGGATGTATGACTCCGGGTCTTTCCACGACCCTCCGCGCACGCTTTTCTTCTTGAGTTTATAAGGGTCTTCCTTGGCCGCATTATACTCAAGGGTCGGATTCAGGTCGTTCATGGCATCAACACCCGACTCCGTATAGACCGTACTGGTCCATTCCGCCACATTGCCGGCCATGTCATAGAGGCCATTGCTGTTAGGAGAATAGATACCCACCTTACTGGTTATGAGGTTTCCATCCTTGGTATAGTTGCCCCTGTCGGGCTTGAAGTTGGCATAAAAACAACCTTCCCCGTTCTTCACATCCTGGTTTTCCCAGGGAAATTCCGTGCCGTTCTTACCACGCGCGGCATACTCCCATTCAGCCTCCGTGGGCAGACGATAGCGCTGCACATAGCGAGCCTCGCCGCCCAAGCCTTTCAGAAGATAGTCCGTACGCCATGCGCAGAAGGCATTGGCCTGCTCCCAGGTAACGCCAACCACAGGATAATCGTTATAGGCAGGATTGCTGAAGTAGTTACGCAGATACATCTCGTTGTCCGAATTCTTGAAATCATTCACCCAGCAAGTGGTGTCCGGATATACATTTACTATATAAGTATTGAGGAAGTCCCAAGGTCCGGTCAGTTCCCGATTGATGGTCTCTCTCACGATTCGTCCCTCGTCGTCGATATAGGCCGTATCCTTCGAGATCATCACGACCGCGTCCGGATCTACCGCCAGGTCCGTATTGAGGTTGCGCTCTGCGGGATTCAGGCGATTACGACGAAGAGCGGCGGCCGTATAGTCGTAAATTTCGTACTTGTAGTTAAGCTGCCGGTAGTCCAGCAACTTCTCTCCGGTAACGGGATTCGTAACATACAGGCTCTCGAAGGCACGCTGCTCGTCCTCGTTGGGCTTACGGGGCAGCGGCTTCCTCCAGTTCACCCGTGGAGGAACGGGATCGCCGTTCTTGTCCTCGGTAATCATGTAAGTCTCGTCGCCCGCATAGGCCGGGTCGGCCAGACGGGTGCGAAGGATAGAGTCTCTCACATACTCCACAAACTGCTTATACTCGGAGTTCGTAACCTCCGTGTCGTCCATCCAGAAACCGTCTACGGAGATATCCTTCACAGGAGTGGTCATTCCCCAAAGGCTGTCCTGCTTCTCAAGACCCATCTTCACATAACCCCTGTTTACCTTCAGCATTCCATAAGGTGCCGGCTCGGAGAATCCTTTACCGCCACCGACGCCTACCACTTCTCCGCCCCGCCCCGAAGCGGACATCGACTTGCTGCCAAAGCAACCGGTAAGAGCCAGCGACAATGAAACGGCGCAAAGAGTTATGATACCTTTTCTCTTCTTCATATCTTTATAGTATTCTTACGCTTTTATGCTTGTTTCTTCCTTTTTTCACCAGATTGATATCGGTCTGGTAGCCGATGAACAGCTCGTGGCTGCCGTTGCCGGGATTGATGGCTGATGTATAGAGCTCATAGCTGTAGCCTATCACTATGCCGTGGAAGCTCCCGCCCACAAGGAATGTAACCGAGTTAGTGGGGCTGTAGGCCACTCCTCCATACATTATCCTGCCCTCATTGTTATATACCAGCCGCCCTGTAAGGTCTGCCCGATAGGCCGTAAGGTCTGTCCTGACCAGAAATGACGGTCGTATTGTGAGAAACGGGTTTCTTAACCTAATATTGTATCCACCCGTCAAATAATATGTAGCATCTATTTTCAGTTCATGGGTCTCGCCCAGGTCTATCGTCGGAGCATTGAGATGCTGACCCGACAGCCCCACATACCACGGCCCATGACTGTAATACAGTCCCAGCCCGATATCCAGACCGCTACCCGTAACCTCCGATGTGGGCAGCGCGGGATCGTTGGCCTCGCCGGGATCGAGCTTTGTCCCGTCGAAATTCTCGCTCAACAGGCCAAGCTGCAGACCAGCGCCGACCGTGCCGCCCAGCAGACTCCGCCTGTAGGCATACTGCAGGGCCAGCCGCTGATGGGTGAAAAGGCCGATCTTGTCATTCATCAGCTGCACACCTGCCCCATGATAGGCCTTCATGAAATAGAAAGGCATGTCGGCACCGAGATACATCGTCCGGGGATTATGCTCATATCCCGCCAGGTCAAGGGCATAGGCTGCATTCACATTGAGCTTCGCCTCCTTGCCGGCAGAAGCCGGGTTGAACGATGGTTCCATGTCGAAATAATGACTGAAGGAAACATCATATTGCGCGCTTGCGGGGAGCAGCGCCAATGCCAGCAGCGGAATTATGACCAGAATTTTCTTAAGCACGACTAAATAACGAGTCCGCTTTCGTTTTATTGTATAAAAAAGACCGCTCCTGAAAAGAACGGTCTTTATCTCTGACTTTAATATTCGTCGTCATTCCAGAGGAAATCGTCTTTCGACGGATAGTCGGGCCAGATGTCCTCGATGCTCTCGTAAACATCGCCCTCATCCTCTATCTCCTGCAGATTTTCTATTACTTCCAAAGGGGCACCCGAACGAGTAGCGTAGTCTATCAACTCCTCTTTTGTTGCAGGCCAAGGTGCATCCTCGAGCTTTGAAGCCAATTCCAATGTCCAATACATATACTTTCTTTTAACGAGTTTCACTTGTGCGTGCAAAAGTAATCATTTTATTGGGATTTGCAAGAGATAAGGGAT